>JAMOVZ010000348.1 GCA_027061865.1 Desulfobacterales bacterium | reverse complement strand
AGAAAGGCCAGGATGAAGGAAATTAGGGAATTCCGCGCCAAGGGAGGAGATCCAAGGGTTCCTTTTGGCCCTTACATTGCAAGGTGCGAAAAGTGCAATACCGAGTTTCTCCCGAAAAACTCCAAGTACTGCCTGAACTGCGGTGAGAAGCTAGAGACATCATCATAACCGCCTTCTTATTATTGGTTTTTATGGCAGGCCCCACCAAAGGAATGGTGGGGCCTTGTATTTTTGGAGAATTGAAAACAATGAACTTTTTTGGTTTAATTAATAATTAGTTAAGGAGAGGTTCCCGTGATGAGACCGGTAGCTAAATGGGGTTTAGCTGTCCTTGCGATCCTGATTGTCTTTCTCTTGGTGGCAGGGGCGGTCCTGTGGTATGTCTGGTCGAGCAACCTCCCTTACATAGGATCCCTGAAAGAGTACAGGCCCCCCGTGATCACCGAGATCTACAGCTCAGATGGGGTGTTAATAGGCAGGTTTTGGAAAGAAAAAAGGATCGTCATCCCCCTTGAACAGATGCCCGATCATCTCATCAAGGCATTTGTGGCTGCAGAAGATGCCCGTTTTTTTGACCACAAGGGACTGGATTTTGTAGGGATTACTAGGGCCCTTGTCAAGAACCTGATGGCGGGCAAGATAGAGCAGGGTGCCAGCACCATTACCCAGCAAGTGGCCCGCTCCCTCCTTCTCAAGAATATGAAGCGAACATACCGGAGGAAGGTAAGGGAGGCGATCCTTGCACTTCAAATTGAAAAACACTTCAGCAAACAGAGGATATTATTCCTCTACCTAAACCAAATATATTTGGGCCACGGGGCCTATGGCGTGGAGGCCGCTTCCCTAACTTACTTTGGTAAGCCTGCCAGCGAATTGACACTGGCCGAAGCCGCCTTGCTTGCAGGCCTGCCTCAGGCTCCTGCCAGGTATTCGCCTGTTCGCCATATGGAACGGGCGAAGGCGCGCCAGAAGTATGTGCTCCAGCGCATGCGCGAAGAAGGTTTCATTACGCAAGAGGAGCAGGAACTCGCGCTTGCCCAACCTATTAACATTGAGACTGGGCGGGAGAGCGTTTTTGCAAGGGCACCTTACTTTACTGAATATGTCCGGCAATATCTGTTGGAGAAATACGGGAAGGACCGGCTTTACGGCGGGGGCCTCAAGGTCTATACCACCGTGAACCTGCGCATGCAGAAAGCAGCGCAAAAAGCCTTGGATAAAGGCTTGAGGGAGCTAGACAAGCGGGAGGGCTACAGAGGCCCCATTAGGCACTTGGGGCCACACGAGATAGGCCCCTTCATTGCCGAGCAGAGAGAGAAGTTGGCCAATTTGGAGCTATCCCCCGGCATGATCCTTGAAGCCTTGGTGGTAGCTGTGGATGACAAGGAGGAAAGGGCCGCTCTCCAGATAGGAGACCTAAAGGCAATATTGCCCCTCTCCCTAATGAGATGGGCGAGGGAACCAAATCCTGAGCTCCCTTATTACCACCCAAAGGCCAAACTTGCCAAAATATCAGATGCGATCCAAGCCGGCGATGTAATTTTGGTGAAGCTGGAGAAAAAGCAACCTGACAATGACCACTGGATTGTCTCCTTGGAGCAAGAGCCGCTCATTCAGGGGGCTATTCTTTGTATGGAACCAGACAGTGGAAAGGTGAGAGCCATGGTTGGTGGCAGAGATTTCTTCAAAAGCCAGTTTAACAGGGCAATCCAGGCCAGGAGGCAGCCAGGGTCTGCATTCAAGCCTGTCATATATTCTGCAGCAATTGACTGGGGCCTTAGCCCTGCCCATGTAGTAATGGACTCACCTTTCATTTCTGATCAAAACCCTGATGATATTATATGGAAGCCCCGCAATTACAAAGGTCGCTTCTTTGGACCCACTATCCT
>JAMOVZ010000347.1 GCA_027061865.1 Desulfobacterales bacterium | reverse complement strand
TTGTATCAAAGCTCTTTATGGAAAGGACAAGTTCCTGATAGATGCCCAGGATAAGGGCCATGGTGCCGCCAGAGACCCCTGGCACCACATCAGATGCCCCCATCACAAAACCTTTGAGCGTCAATAAAAGGTAATCTTTATGGGTGCGTTTCTGAGGCATTCTTAACACTGTTTGGCTAGCCGCCAAAAGAGGTCCAGAGGGCGATTAGGCCCAATCCAAAACAATAGGGCGCAAACCAAAAGAGGCTGCCCCTCTTTACCATAAACATCAACACCTTGAGGGACAAGAAACCTACCAAGAAGGAGATCGCATATCCAGCCAAAAGGAGCTCTACCGGCATATCCTGCATATCGGAAGCAATCACCTCCAGCATGAGCGCTCCCACAATGGCTGGGATTGAAAGGAGAAATGAGAAGCGGCCTGCAAGCTCCCTGTTTATGCCGCAAAGAAGCCCTCCCACAATGGTGGCCCCTGATCGAGACAGCCCCGGTATGATGGCTAGCCCTTGGGCAATACCGATTATAAGTGCGGGGAGCCAGCCCACTTGAGAGCGCCTGGTATATTGGGGGGGGATAAACTTGCTGATAAGAAGTAAAAGGGCGGTAAAGAGGAGTGCCAGGCCAACAGCAGGAAGGGAGGTAAACATCTTTTCAAGTGGTCCTTTGAATAGCAGACCAATAACTGCTGTGGGAATCGAACCCACCAGGATCCATAATGCCATTAAAACGCCTGGCGGCATATGTTTGCGGTTGTCGGTATTGCTCGAAAGCATAAAATGGAAAGTGTCGAGGGCGATTTGCCGCAAGTCTTTCCAGAAATATCCCACTACTGCGGTCAAGGTGCCTGCATGAACTACCGTATCAAAGAGAAGCAAGGGCTCCTTGAGGCCGAGGATGGCTTGGAAGATCACCAGATGGCCGGAGCTGCTTATGGGCAAGAATTCAGTCAGTCCCTGGATCGCCCCCAGTATTGTGGCATCGACGAGATTCATATAACTCTCATAACCCCCTCACCCTTTACACTTTACTTCTTACTATACCTTACAGCTCATCCAAGGCATGCATACCAGAGATCTTGTCCTGCTTTCAAGCTATATCGGGCCCTTTTCTTGACACCTCCAAGGAGCTTACTTTATAAGGTTAGGCGTGGTATCTTAAACATTCTAGACCATCGAGGGGTGAAGGATCATGGCTGAAAAGATGAAAATAGGCGTTCTGAGCGCCGGGGGGGATTGCCCAGGTATTAATAGTGCCATTCACTGGCTTGTCTATTCAGCCCTTGACAAGGACCTCATCCCACGGCGTGGAATAATGTTTGAGGTGTTAGGAATCATCGATGGCTGGCGCGGGCTCATTGAGCTCAAACCAGACAAAAGGGACAGCCTTAAGCGCTGGACCATGAAGCTTGACACCCATCTGGTGAGGACCTGGGATAGATACGGCGGCACCCGCCTCGGCACCACGCGGATAAACCCATTTGATCCCAAGAACGACAAGTCTGAAAACGTCATCAAGAATTATAAGAAACTGGGACTGGAGGCCCTAGTAGTGATAGGGGGCTTTGATAACCTTGGTGTGGCTTATAAACTGCACAAGGAAGGGCTCAGGGTAGTCGGCATCCCCAAGACCATAGACAAGGACCTCTCCGAGACCGACTACACCCTTGGGTTTGACTCGGCGGTAAATATCATTACCGCCGATGTGGATAGGATCCGTATCACCGCAGGGTCCCACAGCAGGATTTTTGTGGTGGAGTGCATGGGGAGAAAGGCGGGGTGGTTGGCCTTGGAGGCGGGAGAGGCATCTGGGGTGCCCATTATCTTGATCCCCGAGCACGATTTTCTCATTGAGCGTGTAATTGATCTGCTGGAGAAGAGGAGGAAGGAAGGGCACCGC
>JAMOVZ010000346.1 GCA_027061865.1 Desulfobacterales bacterium | reverse complement strand
CCCTCTCAGGTAATTGGACAGATCCCGGAGTATGTGGCACACACCAACCCTTGCAGCATAAAACAATGCCCGTCTTGCGGACGCCACTACTGGCCCGGCACCCATCGCTCCAACATGGAAAGACAACTCAAGGCCTGGGGAATAACGTATCCCCTCCTCTAGCAAAAACCTGCCTGCGGCAGCCAGGGAGGTGTTACTAATTGGTGAGTGGATAAATGCTTATTTCTTTTTTGCGGCTGTCCTTCTTGTGGTCTTTCTCCTGCGGGTAGTTCTTGGCTTTTTGGCCTTAGCGGCCTTTTCAGCTGCCTTTGCTTTTTTCAGCTGGGCCTCAAGTTTTTTGACCCTGCTCGTGGCAGCCTTGAGGTCTCTGTTCAACCTCGTAAGAGTCTTCTTGGCAAGCTTTAACCGGTACTGAAGTTGTTTTGCGGTGGCCATATTCACTCCTTTCTTCCCTGACCGGCATTGTCAGGCAGGGAAAATTAAATAAAATGTGACTTTGGCGCGGCATATTATGAAAAAAGATATATGAAGTCAAGACAATATGCGCAATTAATGTCGATTTGCGTGAAAAAATTTCTTATATGATCATTACTTGATTGTGGTATAGATGAAGCATTAGATACCTAGATTGGGAAGCCCTGAGTTTTAGTCCTTGACTTAAGATATCTGCCTCATATAATAAACTCTAACCTTCCGGCATGCATGGAAAGACCGTTTACCGCATTTCTTGGATGCACTATCCCACACAGAGGGGGGGTGAAAAGAGATATTGGCAAAGGATGCTGTCACGTTAACCACTTAATGTTGCAAGGAGGATGAAATGGCAGGGAGCACTTATAAAATTATAGAACTAGTGGGAACAAGCGACACTTCATGGGAAGAGGCCGCTAGCACAGCCATTGAGACTGCTTCGGAAAGTTTAAAGGACCTCAGGATTGCAGAGATCACTCGCTTTGACGTTACTATTGACAATGGTAAGGTTACATCATACAGGGTAAGGCTCAATGTGAGTTTCAAGTACCACAAGGAGTAGAAACGTATTACCAAAGAGTTCCAGCTTTCCTGGCAGCATGTTGAGCCCACAGTGATTCCAAGAGGGATATCATGGATACTTCCAAACGCGAGTTGACGGTTCTAGACCAAATATCTTCATCCGACATGGTCAGGCGCAAGATAATTGACGCCGCAAGCTCTCTTTATGCAAGAAAGGGCTTCACTGCAACTTCCATTGAGGAAATTGCAGAGGAAGCCGGTGTGAGTTTGCCCGTGACATATCATTACATAAAGAGCAAGTCAGAAGTAATGCGTATGATCATGGAAGACATGCTCAACATCTTCCAGGAAAGCCTTCTTCAACAAATAAAGGGCTTTGAGGATCCTGTTGAAAAGCTCGCCATAGCGGTAATCCTCTATTTTCGTGTGGTTGACCAGCAAAGGGAAAAGTCACTTCTCATGTATCAGAAATCAAGCTCATTGGATAAGCCTTCAAAGGCGCGGGTAATGCAGCTCGAAGTGGATGTAAGCAGGATTTTTGGAAAGATAATCCAGGAAGGAATTGATCAAGGGGCATTCAAGGAAGTGGATGTTGATCTAATGGCATACAACATCATCATGATGGCGCATATGTGGGTATTGAAGGGGTGGCATTTCAGAAAACGCTTCACCCTAGATCAGTATATCGATATGCAGCTTGCCATCATAATGGATGCACTGAAAAGAGAGTGATTATCCGCCGCCCCCCTTTTTCATAATAGCAATGGCCCGCTTGGTTCCCCGTGTTGGCAATTTGTAAAAAATCAGCTTTTCCTCTTTAAAACCTTTAGATCGCGCCAGTTCCTTAAAATTTTCAAAGGACCTTTTTTTCCCGGTACCCTTCCCAGCCTCCATTCCGCCCAAAAACAAGACCATTGTGCCGCCATCGGCAAGGTGGTCAGTGGCGATATCAAGGATTCTTTCAGGTTCCATCACGGCCCGGGCGGTTATGATGTGGAAGCCCTCTTTTTGGAATCCCTGAGGAAGCTCTTCAATCCGCGTTCTCAAGACCTTGGCACCATCCAGCTTCAGGGCCCTTATGGCCTCTTTTAAAAAATTAGACTTTTTGCGCTTTGGTTCCAAGAGGAGGAAATCGAGAGTCGGAATGAGGATCTTCAAGGGGATGGCAGGGATTCCGCCACCAGATCCTATATCCAGCACCATACCTTCGGGGGGAAGGTATCTGGCAGGCAAGAGCGAGTCGAAAAAGAGCTCTTCTACAATCCTATCGGGCTGGGCCGCGCCCACCAGGTTAACCTTTTTATTCCACAGCACTATTAGGTCTAAATAAGCGCCAAGCAATTGGAGTTGGGTATCTGAGATTTCTACATGGAAGCTTTTCAGCCAGGCCCGCAATTTGTTTAGCATCTCAGACGATCACGGTCTTTTTTACGATGTCGACGGCCTCTTCCGCGGTATCCACTATGCAGAATATATCCAAGTCTTTTTCAGAGATGGTTTTGATTTTCAGCAGGGTGTTTCTCATCCACTCCACCATCCCGCACCAAAATTTCTCGTCCACCAATATAACGGGAAAGGGCTTTATCCGTCTTGTTTGGATAAGGGTGAGGGCTTCAAAAAGCTCGTCCATGGTGCCAAAGCCGCCTGGAAGGATGATGTATGCCACGGCATACTTTATAAACATGACCTTTCTGATGAAGAAATATCTGAACTCCAGCCGGATGTTGGCATAGGGATTAGGTTCCTGCTCACTGGGCAGATGGATGTGGAGGCCCACTGACTTTCCTCCTGCCTCCGCAGCCCCCTTGTTGGCAGCCTCCATAATGCCTGGGCCCCCGCCCGAGATGACATTAAATCCGTTTTCCACCAGGAGGCGCGCTATTTGATAAGCTATTTTATAGTGGCGGCTCTGGGGCTTTGTCCGGGCGGATCCAAAGATGCTTACTGCAGGATACACTTCGGGGAGCACTTCAAAGCCGTCCACAAACTCGGCCAGGATGCGAAACATCCTCCAGCTGTCCTTGAGGGTCAGCTCATCTACAACGAATTGTCTCTCACGCATTGTTTCTCCTTGTCTAAAACGTGGGGACAGGGTTATGAATAATATAAAAAAATTGATTTTTGGTGGCCCATGGGATAACTTCGCATGAAAATTTAAGCTCGATGCTAAGGTTTGCCAGGCTTGGTGTCAAGATGTAATTGTGGGGCCATGAAACTCAAGACTGTAGACAAGGATAATTTCTTGGAGGTCATATCGGAGAGGGATTGCCCTTGGCATCAAGCATATCTTGCCATGTATTCCAGCCAATGGGAGGGGATAACCACTGATCCGGATTTAATGCTGATTCCAGTGGATGACCACCTGGTTCACCGGGCGGATGGGGTATTCGAAGCCATGAGATGTGTGGATGGAAGAATCTACCTGCTGGAACCTCATCTCCAGAGACTTGAGGCATCAGCCAAGGCCATAAAATTGGATATGCCTCCAGGATATTCGAATATCAGATCCCTGATCAAGGCCACGGTAATTGCTGGAGATGAGAGAGACTGCCTCATAAGGGTGGTTGTCTCAAGGGGGCCTGGCAGCTTTTCTGCCAACCCATTTGACTGCCATGGAAGCCAGCTATACATAAACACAATAAGATTCCGCCCTCCCCCCAAGGAGCATTATGAGCACGGGGTTTCTGCAATCACGTGCAGTGTGCCAATAAAATGTTCCTATTTTGCAAACATAAAATCATGCGACTATTTGCCCAATGTGCTGATGAAGATGGAGGCGGTTGATGCTGGCGCCGAATATGCCGTAGCATTGGACGAGGATGGATTCTTGGCTGAAGGGTCAACGGAGAACATAGCGATTGTTGACAGTGCCGGTGTGTTAAGGGTGCCTCTTTTTGAAAGGACGCTTGCAGGCACTACGGTGAGGAGGGTGGTGGAGCTTAGCAAGGGTTTGGTGGAAAGGGGGAAATTAAAAGGGGCCGGCTTTTATAAGATAAACCCCGCTGAGGCCTATGAGGCCGGAGAGATTTTTTTGTGTGGAACAACTATAGGTATCCTTCCTGTGGTAGAATATGACGGCCACAGGATCGGCACCGGCAAGCCGGGGCCCATATTTCGAGAGCTGGCTTCCCTTTTGTGGGAAGATATGACCCAAAATAAGGAGGTCCTCACTGAGGTGGGATTTTCCTAGGGGCCCTTATGGGGATGAAAATAGACAGATGTGAAACCAAGGAGGTAGTGGAGATGGAACGCATTGCTCGTGTCTCTGAGATAATTGCCTCGTCGCCTGTCAGCTTTGATGAGGCGGTAAAGGCAGGATTCAAGCGCGCCAATAAAACACTTAGGAATATAACCGGCCTGAGGATCCTTGAGCAGCGGGTAGCCGTAGAAGATGGGGAGATAAAGGAGTATCGGGTCAGGATGGAGGTGATCTTTGTTCTGGAAAATTAAGCCGTTAACCGTGATTGAAGTTCAATCAATTTTTGATCAACTGGAGATTTAACCTCATAATTAAAAGGGCGGCAAAATGGGAGAAGAAAAAAGAGATGCATACCAAGATTTTTTGGGCGAAATAAGCAGTCAATTCGAGAGAAGGGCCGAAGAACAGGCCTTCATGGATAGCATAAATGCCGAGGCCGGAGATGAAGCCTTGGAGGTCAATGTTGGTGAAAGGGTCAAGCAGGTAAGGGAGAAGAAAGGCCTCAGCTTGGAAGATATCTCCCAGAGGACAGACATTGAGGCGGACTATCTCAAGGAGATAGAACAAGGGGCTGTATCTCCTCCCCTTGGAGTTCTTATAAAGCTTGCAAAGGCCCTGGAGATGAAGATGGGCTATTTTATATCGGGTGAAGAAGACAGGCCCTTTACCATTGTGCGTGCAAGCGAGCGAAAGATCATCTCCAGATATGATTCCCAGAAGGGTAAGCGTTACGGGTATCAATACGAGTCCTTGGCCCCTCACAAGAAGGACAGGCACATGGAGCCTTTCCTGGTCACCCTCGTGCCCTCAGAGACCGAAGAAGAGCGCTCTTCCCATGACGGCCAGGAATTCATATATGTGCTCGAGGGCGCTATGGAGGTGCGTCTGGGTGATGAAGTGTATTTGCTGAACCCTGGGGATTCCATCTATTATGACTCCACTGTGCCTCATTTGGTGAAGTGCCATGGCACTGAAAGGACAAAGATCCTGGCCGTACTTTACACAGAAAGGTGAACATGCCCCCCCTTGGCGCCCATATGTCCATAGCAGGGGGGCTTGAAAAGGCCATTTACAGGGGAAAGGAGACGGGGTGCCAGGTAATTCAGCTTTTTACTCGGGACAATACCCGTTGGAAGGTCAAGAAGCTCTCCTGTCAAGAGATAGAGGCGTTCCTGGGTGCGGCCCAGGAAACCGGGGTAAGGGCCGTTGCCACCCATGACTCGTATCTCATCAATCTCGCCTCCTCCCGCCCTGAAATTAGAGAAAAGTCCTTCAAGGCCCTTGCCGATGAGATGGAAAGGACCAAGCTGCTCAAGGTTCCATATCTAGTTATGCACCCTGGCTCCCATTTGGGAGAAGGAGAGAGCAGAGGGATTAAGCGGGTAGCCCAAGCATTGGAGGAGCTTTATGAGGAAACCAGGGCTTATGCGGTCACCATCCTACTTGAGACCACTGCCGGGCAAGGGACGCAGATAGGCTACAGGCTGGAGCAAATTGCAGGGATATTGGAGGCCTGTGCTGCAAAAGAAAACTTGGGGCTCTGCATAGATACTTGTCACATGTTTGCAGCCGGCTATGACTTCAGCACCGTGGAAAAATATAGTAAGCTCATCAAGACTATTGAAGATACTGTGGGGCTTGAAAGGCTCAAGCTTGTCCACGTAAATGACTCCAAGAGGGGGCTCGGCTCCAGGGTGGACCGCCATGAGGCCATTGGAAAGGGCCAAATCGGGCTGAAACCTTTCACCTTTTTCTTGACTGATCCACGGTTTCAAGAGATTCCATTTATATTGGAGACTCCTAAAGGGGTCGATGAAAATGGACTGGATATGGACTTGGTGAATCTCGCAACCCTGAAAAAACTGGCAAATGGGGAGTGAAACCTATGATTGTCTTTGACTTGGAGTGCGCTGGGGGCCATACGTTTGAGGGATGGTTTGACAGCCATGAGGCCTATGAAGAACAGCTTGGGAAAGGGCTTATATCCTGCCCATACTGTGGTGAGACGGAGGTAAGGAGGATCATGTCTGCCGTGGCCCTCAAAAAGGCAAGACGCGAGGCCGGGCAAGATTCGGGGCCGCCTCCCATAGACTACAAACGCCTTGCCAAAGAGGTTGTGGATTATGTTCGGGAAAATTTTGAGGATGTGGGGCCAAAATTTGCCACAGAGGCCCTCAAGATGCACTATGGAGTCACGGAGAAGAGGAATATCATGGGATCTGCCACCGAAGATGAAGAAAAGGTGCTAAAGGATGAAGGCATAGAGTTTTTCAAGATCCCCTTTCCCAAAAAGGATGAGAAAAAGGTCAACTGAGGCTCTTACTTTCTCCGTAGTAACTTCTCGTAGGCCTCCATAACAGCCACAAACTCTTCCTTGTCTCCCCCGGCATCAGGGTGCGCCTGTTTGGCCTTCAGGCGGAAGATCTTGTTTAGCTCCTGCCGGGACATCCTGGAGAATTCTTCCACTGTGATGCCGAGCTTGTGGCATGCCTCCCGGTCATTCAAGGAAACTCCTCTGGGCTTGGGGGCCCGCCTGTAGTAGGAAAAAGAGCCAAGGGAGTCGTCTCCCATGGGGTGCCCATGGGGTGCGGCAAGACCTGGGCCGTCAAAATAGAGGACCACGTATTTTCTCAGATATGGGTGGAGCACCTTTGGGTCGTGACGGGATACCCCTCTGAAAAACCCAGGGTCTTGATTGAGCAAACAGATGTCTTGGATGAAACACCGGTCCATTTTTTCCTGGTCCAGTGTCCAAGGGTGAAACCGGGTGAGCATATGCAAGAAGTGCCTTTGCATGTTCAAGGCAGTATATATATAGGAGAGGGCCTCAAAGGGGGGGAGTTCCATTTCCATTTCTTCGATCAGGGCCTCTATCTCGTCGCGGCTCTTGTCCAGCAACACGTTTAGGAAGCCCCACGGCCTTGCATCCAGGTTGCCGATGTTTACCCTTCCGCACCTTAAGTAATGAAGGCGCCGCTTATCAAAGGGGTGAAGCTCCCTCTGTCTGCGGTGCAGCTCTTCTTTGGAGAGGGATTTCCATTTCTTCTTTTTTTCCCCCCGATCAAACATCTCGTATATTCGCCTGATCTCAGGGTCCAGAAAGGGGAGAAAGAGGCGCTCCAGCTCTTCAATGGAATATTGAACATGCTTCTCGCGAAGCGTGTCTTCAAGTTCTTCTTTGAAATAAAAGGCGTTACCACCTGGGTATTCCACGTAGAGCTCGGGATCCTGGCCCAGGTCCACCAACACACGGTGCCTCCAGCAGTCCTCATCCCAGTAAGACTCACAGAGAAGATAGTTCCGGGTGGAAATGTCTCGCCTTAAATACAATT
>JAMOVZ010000345.1 GCA_027061865.1 Desulfobacterales bacterium | reverse complement strand
GGTCCTGAACCGGGGGCCGAAGAGCAACTGTTCATGTCGGCCATGGAAGGGGTCAAGCCCCTCAATCCCTCTAAATCGATCATTAGGCCACTTCCTGACCCCTCGCTTCGCCCTACCCATCCTTTGCCTGATGAGGAGCTGGAGGCGACCACTCACTTATGGGAATTGGTCCACGGCACAAGGGAAATGGATATCAGCTTCAGCGATGAATACATTGAGGGCTCCATTCGCGGGTTTGATAAAAAGCTCATGGCTAGATTGAAAAAAGGGCATTTTCCTGTCCAGGACCACATAGATCTTCATGGTCTTACAAGACAAGAGGCTGAAGCCAGGATCAGGAATTTCTTGTTGCGAAGTCATGCCCAGGGGCTCCGCTGCGTTTTGGTGGTCCATGGCCGGGGGCTCAACTCCCGCGACCATATACCTGTTCTTAAAGAGAGGGTGCCTGTATGGCTTACCCGGGGTGAGGCGCGAAAAATCGTGCTGGCCTTCTCCACCGCCCGGCCCTATGACGGCGGCACCGGCGCCATATATGTGCTGTTGAGACGGAAAAAGGGCAGGCCCTATTTAGGGCGTTGATATTTTGTCCTGGCGCTGCTAATGTCCAGCTTGGAGAGGAGATGAGATGAAATTCGGTATCGTCGGGCTCCCGCAGGCGGGGAAAAGAACACTTTTTAAGGCCCTTACTGGTGTAAGGGGTGAAGGCCCCTCCCCTATGGAAGGCGGGGTTGCCACTGTGGTAGTTCATGATCCCAGAGTGGACTTTTTGAGCGAACTCTACCGGCCCAAGAAAACCACGTATGCCAGGATAGAGTACCTCCTCCCATCCGGCCCAACCGCATCCGCCAAGCGCTCTGAGGCCGAGACGTGGGGACATCTAAGGGTGTGCGATGCCCTGGTCCATGTGGTGAGGAATTTCAAATTGCCCGGAGATCTAGGGCCTCAACCGGAAAAGGATTTCTGGCAACTGGAAGAAGAGATGATACTGGCTGATCTGGCGGTAGCCGAAAAGAGGGTGGAAAGGCTGAAGGCAGATATCAAGCGGGGACGGAAGGAAGGGGTCAAGGAGCTTGAGTTGCTGGAAAGCTGCTTAGAAATATTAAGCAGGGGGGAACCCTTGAGGAGCGTCCCTTATCTACGGTCAGAGCCGGCTCTCCGGGGCTTTACATTCTTGTCCGCTAAGCCCGCCCTGGTCTTGGTCAACAATGAAGACGAAGATGTTTCTGAGCCCCAATGGTCCCGCAAGCCCGCCATGACAACCACGATGGCAGTGCGCGCAAGGCTCGAGATGGAAATAGCGGCCATGGAGCCAGAGGAGGCAGAAGAATTCAAGAAGGCCTACGGTATCCAGGAGTCCATGCTGGATAGGATAATTGAGGCCTCTTTTAAGCTCTTGGATAGGATTTCTTTCTTTACGGGGAATCCAGATGAGGTCAGGGCTTGGCCCATACCTTCAGGCACACCGGCTTTGGAGGCCGCTGGAGTTGTGCATTCAGACATGAAAAAGGGCTTTATACGGGCAGAAGTCATATCCTATGACCAGCTGAAGGCGCACGGCTCTCTACAGGCGGCCAAGAAGGCCGGGGCCGTGAGGCTCGAGGGAAAAGAATACATTGTTCAAGATGGCGACGTAATCTATTTCAGGTTTAATGTGTAGGAGGCGTATGGACAAGATAAGGGTTGGTATAATAGGTGCTGGCGGCTACGGAGGCTGTGGCGCTATCGAGATCTTGAGCAGGCACCCTTATGCTGAACTGAAGGCCTTGATCGACAAGCAGGATGTGGGAAGGCCTATCAGTGAACTCTACCCCCACCTGGAGGGATTCTGTGATCTGCCGATCCTTTCGCCAGATGACGCAGAGCGTTTGGAAAATTTGGACGTGGTATTCTTTTCCACACCAGATGGAGTGGGGCAAAAAGAGGCCCCGTATTGGTTAGCCAGAGGCATCAAGGTAATCGATTATAGCGGAGATTTCAGGTTCAATGACCCTGAAATTTACAAGGGATACGCCGAGAGAATCGGGAGAAAGGCAGCTCATGCCTCTCCCCATCTGCTCAAAGAGGCCGTCTATGGCCTGGCGGAGCTACATAGGGGCGAAATCGCCCAGGCCCGCATTGTGGGCAACCCCGGCTGCTTTGCTGTGAGTTGCATACTGGGCCTTGCCCCTGCCCTCAAAGAAGGCCTCATAGGCCAGGAAGGAATTGTATGCGATGCCAAGACAGGGGTTTCAGGGGCAGGCAAGAACCCTTCGCCCACCTTTCACTATCCCGCCCGTTAT
>JAMOVZ010000344.1 GCA_027061865.1 Desulfobacterales bacterium | reverse complement strand
CTACAAGGTCTCAGGCCACCAGCATGTCTACGAAATTGAGCGTGAACTATCACTGGCTGCAGGCCGTCAAATCAATATCACGTTTACGCCTCACGTGGTCCCCCTCTGCCGCGGTATAATGAGCACGCTTTATGGAAAGCTGGACCAGGGATTGAGTGCGCGCACTATTGAAGAGGCCTACAGGGCGTTTTACAAGGAGGATGATTTTATAAGGATATACGGGCCTCAAAAACCCTTAGTGAGCACCAATGTAAGGGGAAGTAATTTTTGTGCCCTTTCTGTAAATATGGATGAAAGGACAGGAATGCTGATCATTGTAAGCCATATTGACAACCTTGTAAAAGGCCAGGCGGGAAGCGCCGTTCAAAATATGAACATCATGTTCGGCCTGCCTGAGAATGCGGGCCTTAACCACCCTGGGCTTTATCCGTAGTTTTTACCTGATACAGACCTTGCGCACCTGCCTGAGGTCAGTCAGCCCTTCCAAGACCTTTCTGATCCCGTCCTGCATGAGGGTGGTCATCCCATCTTTTATGGCCTGGGTCCTTATCTCGTCAACCTTGGCCCTGTTTTGAATCAAGGTCTTTATGGCATTGGTGCAGACCAATAGCTCGTGAAGAGCCGTGCGCCCCCTGTAACCACTGTTCCCACAGTGAGGGCATCCCTTTGGCCTGTAAAGGTAAAAATCCTCATTATAGGCCACGCCCAAGGCATCAAAGTTACCGTCATAGCCTCTCACTAGGAGGTCAAACTCTTCGCGGGAAGGATGGTACTTCTCTTTGCATTCAGGGCACAGGGTTCTCACCAGTCTCTGGCCCAGGACCCCCAGAAGGGCATCTGCAAAATTGAATGGGTCCATGCCCATATCCAAGAGCCTGGTGACGGTTTCCGGGGCGGTATTGGTATGAAGTGTGCTGAATACCAGATGGCCTGTGAGCGAGGCCTCTATTCCAATGGAAGCGGTCTCCTGGTCCCGCATCTCGCCCACCATTATCACGTCAGGGTCCGCCCTCAAAAAGGCCCTCATGGCAGTGGCAAAATCAAATCCAATCTTGGGCTGGACCTGGACTTGCCTGAGGCCTTCTTGGGTTATCTCAACCGGGTCTTCAGCGGTCCAGATCTTGGTCTCGGGCTTGTTGATAAACCTTAGGGCGGCATGAAGCGTTGTGGTCTTTCCACTCCCTGTAGGCCCTACTACCAGGACCATGCCGTAGGGCTTTTGAATGAGTTCTATAAAGGCATTGTAGTCCCTTTCGCTCATTCCCATCTTGTCCAATGGCACAGGGTCACCTGTGGCCAATATCCTCATTACCACATCCTCGTTTTGACCGGCGGTGGGTATGGTGGCCACCCTGAGCTCAATGTCAATGGGCGTAAACCTGCTGAACTTGATCTTTCCGTCTTGTGGAAACCGCCTTTCAGAGATGTCCAGGTCAGCCATGATCTTTATTCTGGAGACAATTGCCCTTTTGTAGGTGTATGGAATGGTCTGGTAAAGCTGGCAAGCCCCGTCGATCCTGAACCTGATCACTGCATTCCGTTTCCCCGGCCTCGGCTCTATGTGAATGTCAGAGGCTCCACGGTTGTAAGCGTCAATGATCATCTTGTTCACCAACTGGACTATGGCGCTATCTTCCTCGGTGACGCCGGAGAAGTCCTCTTCTCCTTCCTCGTCCTCGCTCACCTCCAGCTTTCCAAGGATATCTTCAATACTGTGGTCCCCTTCCAGCAGTTCCGTCTTCTTCACCCCAAAGAAGAGGTCGATTATCTTGAATATATCTTCCTTTAGGGCCACGCAGTATTCATATTCCTTGGCTGGCAGTATGCGCTTCACCGCATCACGGGCGGGCAGGTAGCTGGGGTCCTCCATAGCCACCACTACACGGCCCTCTGACCTGGAAATGGGGACGAACACATTGCTCCTCAGATATCCGACCCTCAGGCCCCTGATGAGGTCGCCAGGAATCACCATCCTGTCGTTATATGAGATGAACCTGGTGTTGTAAAAACTGGCAAGGGACTTCCCAATGTCCTCCTTGGAGACATGAAAGTCCGTCATCAGGACCGATTCCACAGACCTCTTGGTCTTTCTGGCCCTCGTCATCGCCTCTGAGAGGTCCTTGGAACTTATGATGTTGTTGCTGATAAGATAGTCAAATCTGGTGGACTTGGACTTTCCAATAGTTCTTTGGTTATTGAATATGGCAATCCCAAGGACCCGGGCTATGTCGGTCAGAGACTTCTCATCCCATTTGGTAAAGGCCGCGCCATCTTTCTTGTTTATGAGCTGGACCACACCCAGGAGGTACTTGTTGTAAGTGATAGGCACCGCCAATACTTGCTTGGTCCTGAATCCGGTCTTTTGGTCCCACTTGCGGTCAAAACGTAATTGGGGATTTATGGCCTTTAGTTCCTCTTCGTTATAGGCGTCCTTGATATTGACAAGCTGAACTGAACAGGCGCAATAACCGGCAATGCTGCTGTTGTCAATGCGCACACGGATCTCCGAGACCTCGTTTCCTGTCTTGAAACGGGAATATATCTGCTTTCTAATGCCGTCTACCATGTAAAGGGTTATGCGCTCTGCATCAAAGAGGCCCAGGATATCGTCTTGGAGGTTTAGGAGGATATCGTTGGTGTCTCTTGCGGTATGTATCTTATTAGTTATATAGTTGAGCTTTTTTTGGAATTCCAGCTCTTTTTCAAGATTCTTCTCCCGGGAATCGTTTTCGTGTCTTCTTTTGAGAAAAGTAACCATACCCAAAAACCAGCTATGTATTTAGCTCCCTGACAGCCTACAGTTACAGATAAGGATGCACAAATCCTTATGTCTTGTCCAGCTCATGGACAAACGCCTGGGTCCATATTTTATAAGGGGCATTACCAAGAAATGAACCACCCTGAAGCCATGTCTTCATAAATGCTTATCGGAGAATAGGCCCTGTTTGTAAAGCGTTTTTTCCATCACTCTTCCTCTCGTTGTCAAGCCGGGAGCGAACACTTGAAGGAGAAGGAGCGGATTGCACCAAATCCATTGATCCTTCTTGATACTTTGAGTTATAAGGGCTTGTCAACTCAATGCCCCTCTTTTCAGCAGAGAGGGAGGGGAGGAAAGGATACAAGCGTGGTTTTTCAAAAGATTTCAGACAAATACCCCCTGATTCTGGGCTCCAAATCGCCCAGGCGAAGGGCCCTCCTTGAACAGATAAGGCTGCCCTATCAAGTCTCCCCTGGCAATCTTGAGGAAAGAGGCACAGCACAAGACCCAACCGATGCAACCCTACTTTTGGCAAGGGAAAAGGCCAAGGATGCGGCTAAACAAAGGCCGAACATGTGGATCCTTGGAGCCGATACCGTGGTCTTTGTGGATAGTCGAATTTTGGGGAAACCCGAAAATGCCGGGCAGGCCAGGAAAATGTTAGAGATGTTGAGTGGAAAGGATCACCAGGTGGTTACTGGTTTTTGCCTGATAAATCCCAAGGGTGAAGTGGCCCACCAGGAGGCGGTCACCACCCAGGTGCGGTTCAAGGAGCTGACCACAGAGGAGATCGGCTCCTACATAAACACAGGGGAGCCCTTTGGAAAGGCAGGCAGTTATGCCATCCAGGGGATAGGGGCCTTTATGGTGGAGTCAATATCCGGGTCTTATACAAATGTTGTGGGGCTTCCCCTTTGCGCCTTAGTAAAAGCGCTTATCGAGGCAGGCGCACTGGATTCTTTTCCCCTTTGATATTTCTCCTATTCTCTCCTTTGCCGAAAGATCTCGGCCAATACCACCCCTGCCGCCACACCCACATTCAAGGACTCAACTTGACCCAGCCCGGGGATGGATACCAGTTCATGGCATTTCTTCTTCACCGCGTGGCCAATCCCTTTTTGCTCATTGCCCAGGATGAGGACCACATTCCTTTTCCAGTCAAATTCAAATATGTCGCCCTCTCCCCCGCCCGAGGCACCAACTATCCAGTAGCCGCGCTTTTCGAGCTTCTCTAACACACGGGCCATATTCACCACCCGGCAAATAGGCACATGGAGGTGGGCCCCTGCTGCAAGCTTCATCACCTTGGAAGAAACCTTGGCCGAGCGCTTCCCGGGAATTATAAGCCCTTGGACACCAAAAAATGCAGCTGTCCTGATTATTGACCCCAGGTTTCCCTCATCTGTTATGTGGTCAAGGGCGATAATAAGGCCTTCCCCTTCTCTCCGGGATGCCAAAAGCTCCTCGAGCCCGGCATACTTGAATGGAACTCCAATCCCCACAAAACCCTGATGGTTCACCCCGGGCAAAAGGGCTGAAAGTTGCCTTTTGCTCTTGAAGTAAACCGGGACACCCGCATCCTCTGCCAAGGCAATGACCTCTCTTGCCCTTCCCGACTTCTTCCCCTCCTGCAGCCACACCTCTTGAAGGGCCGAAGCATCTCGGGCCAAAAGTTCGCGAAGGGCATGATATCCCCCAATCAGCTCTTTTTCATCCGTCGCCAACTCAGGCTACTTATCCTTTCAGATAAAAAGTTTAAGGGATCTTGAAACGCTCCTTTACATGAGGCACCACCCTGGGGGCCTTGCATCTCTCGGCCCTTACGATGGAGCAGACCTCTTCTACAGCCACGTCAAGGCCGTCATTGAAGACAATGTAGTCATAGGTGAGGCATTCCTTTATTTGTTGGACGGCGCTATTGAGCCTTTTCCTTATCACCTCCTCGCTATCTGTCCCCCTGCCTTTAAGCCTCTGCTCCAAGCTCTCCATGTCAGGAGGAAGCAGATAGATCAGGACAGATTCGCTCCCATAGCGCGCCTTAATGTTTTTGGCCCCTTGTGGGTCCAGGTCCAGGATCACGTCATTGCCGCCTTTGGTCACCGATTCAATTGATTGGTAGGAGGTCCCGTAAAATCCTTCGTAAACACGGGCCCACTCCACAAATGCGCCATCCTGGATCATCTTATTAAACTCTTCTTGGCTGACAAAGTGGTAGTCGACCCCATCTTTCTCACCCGGCCTAGGAGGCCTTGTAGTGTGTGACACAGAATAGCCCAACCCTTTCACCAGGTTCTTAACCCGCCTTATCACGCTGGTCTTTCCAGTACCGGATGGGGCGGATATCACGAATAGGATTCCTGCCATGGCAGTCTATTCCAGGCTTTCCTTTGTGATGGTGGAGCTGGGGCTCAGGCGTTGGGCAATGGTTTCTGGCTGCACGGCAGAGAGGATGACATGGTTACTGTCGGTTATAAGGACGGATCGAGTTCGTCTTCCCTGGGTTGCATCTATAAGCCTT
>JAMOVZ010000343.1 GCA_027061865.1 Desulfobacterales bacterium | reverse complement strand
CTCCGCATAATAGGAAAAAAGAAGGATCCTTGCCAGATCTCCCACATATTTTCCAGCCGCTGCCATCTCTACGGCCCTGGGGGAGACCAGGTCCTTGTCATGGCGCATGACCAGGCCGTCTTTGTGCACATACCTCAAGGCGGGCAAAGTCTCCTCAAAAAGCACGGAAAGGAGATACGCTTGATCTTCTGCCCTCCCTATAAAAGTCGGGGTGAACGGACGGTATTTTCTGAGTGCCTCTGCGAGAATCCCGCATGTTCCCCCTGTTACATGTACCCTTTGTATGCACCTGGTCATTCCATCAAGCCCCTCTTGGCCATCATAACGGGTCATCATCTCCGCCCTTGTTGATAGGGCCTGGGGGAGTTGGCTATGAAAAATCCACCTCTCTCCTGAGATTTCATCCTCAGGCCAGGGCACATCCGGCGTAAACAGGGATTTGCGGATGTCTGCCTGATTCACCAAGGCCCCTGCAATCATGCCCAAAAATACCGGGCGGCCCTGGCGGTCTGTGCCTTCGGCCCCCCAAAGGGGAGTCATAAGGTGCTCAAAGGCTGAAGCGCCCGTCTCTTTGACCAAATTTTCTTGGGGAAAGACTTGGTCCAGGTCGATCTTGAACGTGGCCTTCAATTGGGGGGCATAAAAGACCTTCCAACTGGCTGTTATTGCCTTTAGGAACGAAAAGTGCCTCCCATACTCCCCGTCTACACCGATTATTTCCCTGAAAAGCTCTCCTGCCTTAACCCCAAAATACTTATCAGCGGCAGGAGCCAATATCTCTTCTGCCAGCGTGTTGGTTTCGGATTCGGTCCACAGGTACATGTCTAGGTGTCTCAATGGAGCCCTCTGCCTTAACATCGCCTCCACCAGAGGCTTTGCAAGCCCATGTAAACCCTTATGGGTGACAGAGAGGGAAAGGACCATGGGGATACGTGTGTCAGCAGCCACGGTCCCTCGCTTTTTTTCAAACTCCACTGCCTCATCAAGGCCTTGGAGGCCGTGGAGGATCTCATTCTGTTCAGGAGGAACATCTACCGGCACGGGATGATCATACCAATAGGCCTGAGGTCCCTTGATTACGTTCCGTAGCGCTGTAAGGAGGTCCGCGGGGCAAAAGGGTATGTTCATCAGTCTGCCTGCGTGGTCTGGGGCCTCAGAGGCGGGTGTGGTAAGCAAGATATTGGATGTAAAGAGTATCTGGCCTCCTGGATCGTCTATGGGATTTGGATTTAGTTTATCTATCTTTATCACCCTTTCCTGCCTCAGCTCATGTACCTTGTCTTCCCGCCTCCCGCCTATGAGCCCTACCCCTTCAGGAAAGAAGACCCCCCATACCTTCTCCAGCATCCTAGCCCTTGGGAGGGGAGAAGAAATGGCGGCAGAGGAGGCATTACTTAAATGTTCTCTGAAAGCACTGCAACCTTCAGCGGCCTCTTTTACTTCCTGGGGAAGTATCTTAAGGGCCTTGACATAAAAGCTTGCATTTCTCTTCCATTTCCCATCACTTGAAAGGGAACGAAGAAATCCCTCTGCCTCCTCAAACCCCTCCATATCGGTGCCACAAAGGCATAGGAGAAAGGCTGCGTTCAATTTTTGCAAAGTCTCGGGGCTGCTCTTTGGCTGGAACCTGAATTGTTCTCCTGCATCAAAACCTATTATTGGCTTGCCGTCACTGATATTGGTCAGCAAGGCCTTGATAACTCGCTTCAGGGGAGAGATACTCATGGTAAAATCCGATTCTTCAGCATTTACTAACACGGCGGACTCTTTAACTATAACCGCAACAGACAGGGGGACACAACCCTAAAAGCTTGCCTACTTACCCATTTCAGGTTGAACCGAATTGGGGCAACTAAGTTTGATGATTCCATTGTTCCAGGCAAGCTGTTCAAACAATTTAAATTATCCATTTGCGGCGCATCAGAAATG
>JAMOVZ010000342.1 GCA_027061865.1 Desulfobacterales bacterium | reverse complement strand
ACCGTGGTGGTGGAGGATCTTGACCAGGCACTTTCCAAGTGGAAAGAAAATGGTAGAAGCCAGTGCCTGGTTACCTTGGATGGAGACATGGTGGATGAGCGAGGGATCATAAGCGGAGGCCGTGCTGCCAGGGAATCCGGGGGGCTTCTGGGCAGAAGGCGTGAGATTCAGGCATTAAAAGAGGAGGTAGTTAGACTTGGAGAGGAAGTGAGCGCCACCACCCAACAACTTCAGTCTATCGACAAAGAGATAAAGCTTCTAAAGCAGAGGCTTGATGAGCTAACAGAGGAGAGGTGGTCTTGCAAACAAGAAATCACCGATATAGATAACGGCATATTCCGGCTGAGCCAGGAAATGGACCGGCTGGAAGATCTTGCAAAGCGCATCAGAGAAGATCTTGAGAAAAAGGCCAGGGATCACGAGGATCACCAGAGGAGGCTTCGGGAGATCAAGGAAAGCCTTCAAGGTGTGGTGGAGCTTAGGAGCCAAAGAGAGGCCTACTTTCGAGAAAAGGAGCGGGAATACCAGGAATGTGAGAAGGAATATGAAGAGGCAAGGGAGGCCTTGGCGCAGATAAAGGCTGAAGGAAAGGTGCTTGAAGAGGAAAGGCGGGGGCTTTTGCGGGAAAAGGAGCGTGTGAAGAGCTTCGTGGTCGAAGCCAGGGAGCGGATAGAACGAATAAACCTGGAACTGGAACAAAACCGCCATAGGAGCCAGGAAAGGCTTGAGGAACAAAAAAAGATAAAAGAAAAATTGGAAGATTTATACGACGAGCTGCAAAGAAAAGAATATGCGGTGCGCACTGCAGAGCGGGCCCGGCAGGACTTATTGGCCAGTATAAAGGAGCAGGAAACAGGGCTAGAGCAATTGCGAAGAGAGATAGACGAGCTAAGGGAAAAAATAGCTACGGCCCGGATGGAGAGCTCCGAGATCGAGATGAAGATTTCAAATCTCCACGAGACGGTGCAGGATAAATTTGGCTTGGACCTTAGGGAGGTATTTACCTCTTACCTAAAGGAAGATTTTTCAGCATCCAGCATAAAAGAGGAATTAAGGGTGAAAAGGGAGGCCAGGGATAGGTTAGGAGAGGTCAACCTTACGGCCATCAAGGAGCACGAGGCACTCAAGGAACGCTATGAATTTATGGAAGCACAGCGCAAGGACCTGTTGAACTCCATTGACTCACTCGAGAAGGCGATCAGGAAGATCAACAAGACCTCTCTTGAGAAGTTTCGGTATACATTCTCCGAGGTGGACAAGAAGCTCAAAGAAATATTTCCAATACTTTTTAATGGCGGCACCGCTGGGCTCAGGCTCACAAGGGAAGACGCTCCCCTTGACAGTGGCGTGCTGGTGGAAGTGAGGCCTCCCGGCAAGAAGCTCAGCCACATGGGGCTGCTCTCTGGAGGGGAAAAGGCCCTGGTTGCAATGGCTTTGCTTTTTTCCATCTACATGATAAAGCCAAGCCCATTCTGCCTTCTTGACGAGGTGGATGCCCCGTTGGATGAGGCAAACATCGATCGGTTTAATAATCTGCTCCAAGAGATAAAGAAGTTCTCCCAAATTATAATGGTTACCCACAACCGCCGCACAATGGAGATTGCAGACCGTCTCTATGGGGTCACCATGGAAGAGGCAGGGGTTTCCAAGATCGTTTCAGTGGACATGGAAGAGGCCAAGAAGTTGCAGACAGGGGGAGGCAAATAGGACAGGATGATCAGGTTTTTCAAAGGGAAAAAGGATGATGGCCAGGACCAGAGGACTGAGGAGCCGAAGCTGGAATTAGAAACCCCGTCAGAGGAGAAAAAAGGCCTCTTTGCCCGTCTAAAGCAAGGGCTCGCCAAGACCCGAAGCACCATTACAGGAAGGCTTGACCGCCTGATCTTGGGAAAGAAGGAAATCACCCCTGAGGTGATGGAGGAGCTGGAAGAAATCCTCTTTACCTCTGACCTGGGTGTGGAAACCACCCAGGAGTTGATAGATATTGTTCAGGACAAGGTTGCCAGGAAGGCCTTGAGCGATCCAGCCAAACTGAAGACTACCTTGAAGGATGAGATCCTGGGCTATCTTGAATCGGCACTGCCCCAGGAATTACAGTTCCCTGAAGGTTCTCCCTTGGTCATTATGGTGGTGGGTGTCAATGGTGTGGGGAAGACCACCACTATTGGCAAGGCGGCCCACCGTTTCATAAAGGAGGGCAAAAAGGTGCTGCTGGTGGCGGCCGACACCTTTAGGGCTGCAGCTGTTGAGCAGTTGGAGGTCTGGGGCGAGAGGGTTGGGGCCGAGGTGGTTAAGCAAAAGTCTGGCGCCGATCCCTCTGCTGTGGCCTTTGACGGTATTGCAGCGGCTGTGGCAAGGGGGGTTGATGTGGTGCTGGTAGATACTGCCGGGAGGCTTCACACCAAGAAGAATCTAATGGAAGAGCTCCAAAAGGTAAAGCGCGTCATAGGAAAGAAGCTGCCTGGCGCACCACACGAGGTGTGGTTGGTGCTGGACGCCACTACCGGCCAAAATGCAGTAAGCCAAGCAAAGATGTTTCACGAGGCCTTGGGTGTCACCGGGATCATCCTTACAAAGCTGGACGGTACGGCCAAGGGCGGAATCGTGGTTGGTATCTCCCACCAGATGAAGCTTCCCATACATTTTATTGGCATTGGTGAAAAGACTGAAGACTTGAGGCCCTTTGACCCCGGTGAGTTTGTAAAAGCGATCTTCGACTGATCAATGACCATAATAGAGCGCAAAATTGTGTGGGGGGATCTGGATTCCCTTGGCATAGTCTTCTACCCCCGCTATTATGAGTGGATGGATGAAGCTTCCCACCATTTTTTCGACTCCATGGGATTAAACCTGGTTAAGTTGTGGAAAGAAAAAGGGCTGATATTTGGCTTGATAGAGACAGGGTGTAAATACCTATCCCCTGGCCGCTACGGGGATATGATACACCTCGAAACCAGGCTTGACAAACTTGAGGCCAAAACTCTCACACTAAATCATACGATCTACCGGATGCCGGGGAAGGAATTAATGGTGGAAGGGTTTGAAAGGCGCGTATGTCTGGATGTTTGCGACCCCATGGAGTTCAAGGCCATTAAGATTCCCAGAGAGATACAAGCCATACTTGAGGGCGGCGCGGCTAAAGGGCCCTCATCCACTCGGGCCTCAAGCCTATCTGGCCCCTCAGGGCCCGGTCGATGAGATCCAGCGCCTCTTGTTTTCCCCTGGGCAGTCTGGCCTTTATGGGGAGGTAGTTGGATGCGTGGTTGGACATGAAAAGCCCCTGAGTCAAATTGGTATGGGCAAGCATTTCCCTTAGTTCCAAGAGCAGTTCTCTCTCAGAAGGCAGTTCGAATTTGCCCTCCACATAGTCTTTGTGAAGGGGGGTGCCAGGGATCAGCATGAGTGTTAATGCCCCCACATAGTTAGGGTCCATCTGGCTTAGCAGCTCACCTGTGGCCCTTGCATGCTCAAGAGAGAGTTCCCGGCCCCCGATTCCAAGAAGCACGGTGACCGAGAGCTTTATGCCCGCCTCCCTGACCTTCCTTCCCATCTGGATCAGGTTTTGGGCAGTGGTTCCTTTTCTTATCTTTTTTAAAATCTCATCGTGTCCGGTCTCAACCCCCAAGTAGAGAATGCCGAGACCATGGGCCTTTAGCTCTTTTAACTCCTCGAGCGTTTTCATTTTGATGCTCTTGGCATTGGCGTATGCCCCCACGCGCTTCACCCAAGGGAGGTGCTCCTCGATCCTCTCCAAGATCCACATGAGGCGCTTTTGTGGGATTATCAAGGCGTCGCCGTCCATGAGGAAAACCCTGTCCTGCGCCCTCATGTACTTGGAGGCAAAGAGGATGTCGCTCAGTATGATGCGATCGTCCTTAATCTGGAACCTTTTGTCCTTGTATGTTCCGCAAAAGGTGCACTTGTTATGTGAGCACCCCAGGGTCACCTGAAGCAAGATGCTGTAGGCCTCGCTTGGGGGCCTGATGCAAGTGCCCTCGTAATGCATGCCTTCTGTCTCTACTGCACAATCCATGGCCCTACCTTTATTTCCCGTGCTTTATCGTCCTGCAGGATATTTCTGATCACTGCCTAAGACAAAAGATAGTCATTGAATGAGCAGGGGTCAATCCTTCTTGATCCTCACCGCCTTCATCTCAACCACCACATGACCCCAGCCCCCGCAAGCCACACCCACGTCAAAACAGCCGGTCCTGTTGAATATTACTTCATTGGGGTTGCGGCCGTTCATCAGGTTTTCAAAAAATGCATTGATGAGAACCGTAAGATTCGGCATGAGAAAGGCACAAACCCTGTCGGGCGACAGCCTTGTAAGGAGATTCCCAGTGGAATCGAACATCAGCTTTTGGCCAACAGTGTGGCCAGAGTGACAACCCTTTGACTCCACTACCTCTGCAACAAGGCGGTATTTGCTGGCTTCAAGGGCATTGTCAAAGAGCCTCTGGAACCTCGGCTGCTGTTCTATTAGGCTAAATTCCTGATCAGTCAGCCCGAGACGCTTCTTGATGATTGAAATCAGGCGCTCCTTATCCATCACTGCGGCATCAACCCTTGGCCTTTTGCTGCTTTTTCTTTTGTTTCTTTTGTTGCCTCTTGCTCAACTGCTGCTTTTCTTCCTCTGCCTTCTTTTTCTTGGCCTTAGTGCCTTTAGGCTGTTTGGCTTTTTCGGCCTTTTTCTTGGCCATCTCTTGGTTTTTGCGCTCCATGGCCTCAATGGCCTCAATCCTTGCCATTGTTTCTCTCAACTTGGCCCTTAAATGGCGCACTTTAGGATCTTTGGCAGCCTTTTGTGCATCCACCCCCTTTTGTGCCAAGTCTTGCAAGCGTTGCTCCAGCTTGCTTTCCCAATAGGCCTTTTGTGCAAGCCTTGCCTCTTTACTCTTGGAACCCATAGGTGAAGATACTCCTTTCTATATTGTATTCTGTCAGCAGAGGGCTAGTCCTCTGGCTCCACCCACACTATATGGTTTTTATTCACGAAGAGCACCTTTCCTGCCCCTTCTTTGGTGGTGGCATCAACCAAGACGATGAAGCCCTGTTCAGACTTGGTAAACAGGTCTGAGACCCGCTCCTTTACCCCTAGATTGACCTTGCCTTGAATGGTAGAGCCGTCGATGGTCTTGATGGTAATGGGCCGCAAATCCCTCTTATAAGGTTTTGAGCTCTCTTCCATTGTCAAGCCCCCTGCTATAATTATTTTGGAGAAACATAATAGAAAACGGCCGTTAGGGTCAAATACTTTAGGGGAGCATACGGTTTTTTAGGTGGAAGGGGGAAAGTCTGTGAGTTAAACTGAAAGCTTCAGCTTGGGGGTTTCAGGTGGATGCAAGACCCAAATACATATCCTTGGGCCCTTTTGTACCTTGGTTGCAGCTGCCAAAGCCTATTTCATGGGATCAGGTCTTTGGGCGCTCAGGCCCGCTGATTTTAGAGATCGGTTTTGGGAGGGGGGAGTATCTTGTGAGACAGGCCCTGGAGAGTCCTTCTGATAACTTTGTGGGCATTGAAATAGGCTGGATTTCCATCAGAAAACTCTTGAGGGCCATTGCCCGCCAGGGGATAGAGAACATAAGGGTGATTCAAGCCGATGCGCGCGTGGCACTGGAGTGGCTATTTCCCCAACGAAGCCTGGCTATGATCTACAGCCTATTTCCCTGCCCTTGGCCAAAAAAGAGGCATCATAAACACAGGCTTTTTTCCAGGGATTTCTTGAGGCTTGCCAACAGCAGGCTCCAGGTGGGCGGAGAACTCATGGTGGTGACGGACCACCAAGGCTATTTCCAATGGATACTTGAGCAAAGCCAACGAACCGGATTTATTTCAAGGGTCGAAAGGACGGGACCTATCTTTGAGACCAAATATGAAAAGAAGTGGACTGAGCTGGGGCAAAGGGAATTTTTTCAGCTCGTTTTCAAAAAAGTAGAACACATTGATATTCCACAAAGGGAGGAGATTTCATTGAACACACACAAGGTGCCCGAGTTTTGTCCTGATAAGTTGACCTTGAAAGGTCACAAGGATGGGGCGGTAGTGGAATTTAAAGAGACGCTCTATGACCCGGATAGGCAAAAGGCCATGATTAGGGCGCTTGTGGTGGAAGGGGCCCTGAGGCAAGACTTTTGGGTGCAGGTGGTGAAAAGGGGGGATCACTGGCTCATAGGGCCTGCCAAAGGATGCTCGCTTGTGCCTACGCTAGGCGTGCAAAAGGCCCTTGATCTGGTCTTTGAGGCCATTTCATCCCAAAAATCTCAGAAAAGAGGCTAGCTATTTGTTTACAGGCAGGCCAGCGATGTAGTTCTTTATGAGTTTATAGTCTCTTTCTGCTATCTCAATAAACTTTACACCCATGCCCGGTGGCTTCCCAGGGCTTCCCTCTTCCCGTTTCCTCGACCAGACTACCTCGCACTTTACTTGCAGAGGGGTTGATACACCTGGCAACTGAAGTTTCAAGAGGAATTGCCGTCCTGGTCTCAAGGGGTTTTCAGTCTTTATGAAGAGCCCTCCGGCGCTGATGTTTCCGGTATATGCCTTTACAAAGGAATCCCTGTCCTTGAAGACCAGCGAGAGGGCCTTCGGGATCCGGGACTCTGAGCGAAGCGAGTATTCGCAGGCCCGCTCCAGCATCTTCTTGAACCTGTGGGTGATGGCTACCAGAATTGCCCTGAACTGTCCTGAGAGCTTGTTAAATTCTTCGTCCAGAAATTCGCGGTCAATGATACCCAGGGTGGTCTCCCCTATGGCCCTTGCAGTGGCTGTGCGCTTGATCCCACCGATGAAGCCCAGTTCCCCGAAAACATCCCCTGGTTTCAGGATCTCGATAATATACTTCTCCCCTCCCACCATCTTGGAGATTTCAATGGAGCCAGAGAGGATTATATAAACCCAGTCTCCAGAACTGCCTTCCTTGAAGACTATCTGGCCGTCCTGATAGGTCTCCTCTATTGCAACGTTATACATGGACCGTTACCCCTTCTCCAATTGGACCGAAGCGGCGGGGCCGATTCCCCTTATACGGCCACTGCCCGGGTTCTTGCCCAGCCAATTGGAAACTCATCCACAATGGTTTCATAATCATCAAACCAATAGGCCTCAGGATTTCTCTTGGCGATCACAAATTTTCCGCTCTCTTCATCCTTGGCTGCTCTGTGGTATTTGAAGTACATGTATTTCTCTCCTTTGCCCACCATTTCCAGCTTGCCAGAGGCATGTGACATCACATATTTGGCCCTCTTTGCAAGGCCTGAGATCATGGTCTTTGCCATCTCGAATATATCATAGGCCTCCTCAATGGGCACTGCATAGGCCATGTTGCCCAAAGCAGGCCTGCATTGGAACACGTAATAGGGAGGAACACCCAAAAACGACAATCTCCTGAAAAGGTCGGCCAGCACATAGGGGTTATCATTTACTCCCCTGATTAGCGGTGTTTGGTTGACAAGAACGGCGCCGGCCTCTTGGAGCATGTCAACTGCGCGGCATGCCACTTCGGTCAGTTCCTTTGGATGGCTGAAATGGGTGACCACATACAGCCTTTTTCCATTTCCTTTGTGCCTTTGTACC
>JAMOVZ010000341.1 GCA_027061865.1 Desulfobacterales bacterium | reverse complement strand
TCCTGGGGCTGGAGCAGGTCCCAAGGGTTCGGCTGTTCGCCGATTAAAGCGGTACGTGAGCTGGGTTTAGAACGTCGTGAGACAGTTCGGTCCCTATCTTTCGCGGGCGTAGGATATTTGAGAGGATCCCTCCCTAGTACGAGAGGACCGGGATGGACGAACCTCTGGTGATCCAGTTGTCGCGCCAGCGGCATAGCTGGGTAGCTACGTTCGGAATGGATAACCGCTGAAGGCATCTAAGCGGGAAGCCAACCTCTAGATTAGATATCCCCTTCCTGTGGAAACACAGGAGCTGAAGACCCCTCGGAGACTACGAGGTTGATAGGCCGGGTGTGTAAGTGCGGTAACGCATTTAGCTAACCGGTACTAATAGGTCGTGCGGCTTGGTCATAAACTCTTTATTACAATCTGGTGCTCTTCCAGGTGGCCGGACAGGTTATACTTCTCTGTATTTCAGTGGCATTCAACTGTTGAATGCCAAGATATTTTGGATTTTTCTTTCGGTGGCAATGGCGAGGAGGAAACACCCGATCCCATTCCGAACTCGGAAGTTAAGCTCCTCAGCGCCGATGGTACTGCGCGGGGGACCGCGTGGGAGAGTAGGACGCTGCCGAGAGATCTTTTAAAAAAGCCCCCTGCACCAGAGCAGGGGGCTTTTTTTATTTTTTTCTTTGCTAGTAAGAGCCATGGTGCTATTTTCCCTCTCTGACAATGATTTTTGTTAAGGAGGCGGATTGGGTGGAAGGGCAAATTGGCTTTATCGGCTTGGGAAACATGGGAAGTGCCTTGATCCGGGGAGTGATCTGCGCTGGGCTCTTTTCATCTCAGGAAATTCTAGGCTCTGACAAGGACGTTACTAAACTCAAGGCCCTGAGCCAGGAAACCGGCATTAGGGCCTGTGAGGGCAACAAAGAGGTTGTTGAGGGGGCAAGGGTTGTGATCATTGCCGTAAAGCCCCAAGACATTAGGGCGGTCCTCGTTGAGGTGAAGGAAGTTGTTAAGGAGGATCAGGTTTTCATATCTATTGCTGCTGGAATCCCTCTAGGTTTTATCCAACAAATCCTGGGCCAAAAGGTGCCATTGATCAGGGCGATGCCCAACACTCCCGCCCTTATAGGGAAAGGCATCACTGCACTTGCCGTCGGCCAACATGCTACTCAAAATCATCTTATCGTGGCAAAAAAGATCTTCGACGCAGTTGGTTCTACAGTTGTGGTTGAAGAGGCAATGATGGATTTGGTAACCGCGCTCTCCGGTTCAGGGCCAGGGTTTGTCTTTAGGATCATGGAGGCATTCGTAGATGCCGGAGTAAGGGAAGGCATGGACCGGGAGACAGCGCTTCGGCTGGTGGTTGATACCTTTTTTGGGGCCTCTGCCCTTTCCAGGGAGTCAAGGGAACCGTTGGCCTCTCTTAGAGAAAAGGTAACTTCCCCTGGCGGGACCACTGCTGCCGGGCTCAAGGTCATGGAAGAGATGGGGCTTGAGGATTTGATCTACAAAGTGATTGAACGTGCAACTTCCAGATCCAAGGAACTTGGCAGACAACTAGTGCAGGGCTGAGCAAAACAAAACTAACCCAGAAAGGGGCGGTTTTAAACATGAAGAAAGAAAAGATGAAGATAATGGTCGTGGATGATGATCAGGCCACTCGAAAACTCTATGCCAAGATCTTAAAGACATTGGATGGAGTAAAGATCATCGAGGCAGCTGACGGCCAGGAGGCCATTGAAAAGATAAAAAAGTCCGCCCCTGACATAGTGCTCTGTGACTTGGAGATGCCGCGGGTCGATGGGTATGGGGTGTGCCGGTTTCTGAAATCAGATCCAAACTCTGAACTTTCTGACGTTTACCTCATAATCATCAGTGCAAGGACCGCCAAGGAAGAGAAAATCCGGTGCATGAACGAGGGGGCCGATGACTATATAACCAAGCCGGTTGATCCAGATGAATTGATTGCAAGGGTAAAGGTGGGCCTTAGGATAATAGCTCAATTGAGGAGGACTGAGCTTGAACGAAGGAGGATGTTTCAGGAAATTGATGTGCTGCTTATACAGGAAGGAGGCTGTGCCCCCGGCTATAATCCCGTGACGGCTTTTATCACCTATCACCTGGAAAAGATGAATAGGGCGGTTTATGGAGCAGTCGAGGGATTCAAATCATTGGTGAGCGGGAAGGATGAAGACTTTGTGAGGCTTGTCTATGATCCGGACCTTTATAAAAAACTAGACTATATCCCAGGAGTTTTTCATGCGGCCCCACTGTCAGAGTGGCGGGGGGCCCACTTGAGGAGCGAGAGATTTAGGGATTTTGTGAAAAAGTCGCTTCAAAGAAAGGCTGCAAAGACCATAAAGGGTAGGAATGTAAAGGCCATTATCGCCATAGGGGGCAACGGGACCTTCAAGGGTATCCAGGCCATTTGCGAGCTGATCCCCTCATCCATCCAGACCTTTTTTATCCCTGTGACTATAGACAGCGACATCGCCGGGACCGAGTGCATTGGCCAACATACAGGCATTGAGATGGGGTCAGAGAAACTCCGCTGTTATATGGCAGATGCCCGAACTCACAAACGCACGTATATCCTGGAAATGATGGGGGCTGACAGCGGTTTCCACGCCCTTCACTCCTGCCTTGGGGCCAGAGCGCATCTGGCGGTTTTGCCCAACAGCGTGGTGGACCACAAAAAGGTGGCCGAAGCCCTGAATGAGCATGATGGCTGCGTGATCGTGGTGGCTGAAGGCTACAAGAGAAAAGAGAGAAAAAGAAAGGGGCTAACCATGAATGCCGCCGAATTCTTTTATCAAGAGCTCTTGGCCACAGGTGTGGAGATAAAACGAAGGGTGGTCTGCGAGCCATTTTCAAGGGACATCCGCGGAGCGGCCCCAAACAATCAGGACATTACCCTGGCCCAAAGAATGGCATACAATGTTGCTCAATATCTGGATGCCGGCACCTCTAGACTGATGCCGGCGGTTTTGGCAGGAAGGGAATATGCCATTCCCTTTAACGAAATACATACTGATAATATGGTGGAGCAAGACCTCTTAGTTCTCTCTGACAGGCTTACCAAGACCTGAAAAACCCTGCACAAGGACGAAATAAGATTAAGATTTTACGGCGGGAGTGCCGATATCAAGTAGTGGAATCTTGAAAAGGGGCCAAAATGAGCGGCCTTAGATGATGATAAAGCCGTATTTACTTGAAGAAAAACTCAGGCGATTGTGTTATAAGAAAGTAAAAGTTGTATTCTTCCCCACCATCTTTAGACCCTTGAAACCTTAAAGGGAGAATCATTATGAGATGCCCAAAGTGCGGATACATCAGTTTTGATCACAACTTGACATGCCCAAAGTGCAATCGAGATATCTCCTCGGAGCAGAGAAAACTCAATCTGCCCGCCTTCATGCCATCGCCACCAGCCCTTTTGGGAGCGCTGACAGGAGAGGCGTCGGAAAGCCACGTTGGAGGAATGCAGGTGAGTGATCTCACAGATACCGTTCAATTGGAAGAGCCGGTAGAGATCTCTCCCGAGGATTCCATTGAAATCGAGGCCCCTACGTTCGGCGGATTGGTGGAAGAAGAACCAGAAGAAATCGAAATCGAGCTCGAAACCGATGTGAGAGACAGTGGGGTGGAAAGCTCCCTTGTATCAGAGATTGACACTCAGGCCAAGACAGAAGCGGTTGTGGACCTGGAAGAGACCCTTCAGGACGAGCTGCTGGACTCCGAGGTTGACGGCCTGGACTCCCTTTCCCTTGAAGAGGATATAGTCAAGAAGGATGAGGCATCTGCCTTTGTGGCAAGCGAAACTGAGCTTGTGACAGAAGAATTGGTTGAAGAAGCTGGTACCGAAGAAAAGGAAATAGAAGATATTGACTTCGAGCTGGAGCTGGACGACAGCGACCTCAAGAAATAACATCCTATCCAAAATAGCGGCTGCAACCACGCCTGTTTTTCTCAACTCAACTTCCTATGGAGCCACCGATTTTCTATGGCTATAGCCAGTGGAGTAGCCAGACTGTTGAGCAGGAGCAAGTCTTCTTTGCGGAAGCCATAGGGCTTTCTGAGAGAGTCAACATAAAGGGCTCCCCTGGTCTTGCCATTGCTTATTAGAGGGACGCATAAGAGGGAGCGGATTTGGAGGGTATCAGAGGTTTCTGAAAATTCCTCTGGTGCCTCGAAGGCCGTATTTGACATCCTTACAGATTTTCCTTCTTGAAGCGTCTTCTCCACTATCTTTCGGCTGTAGTTTCCCCGTACCCTGAGAGAGTCATCCCTGGATTTGGTAACACTGGATTTCATCGACTGGCTGTCTGGATCGAAAAGAACAATTGTGGCCCGGTCAATTCTGGGGAGACTTTCCAACAGGTGCTCCAAGACCTTTTCACAAAGTTCCTTAATGGGGATGGGCTTCTTGAGCAGCTCAGAGACACTCACCGGCAGCTGGAGATTGCGGATAAATGAACGCCTCTCTTGAGCTATGTCTGATTCTGATTTTTCAGGAAATGCCAGGCCTTTTGAGGCCCTCTCAGAAAAGCGGAGCACCGTGTCTCCTATGGCAATAAGGTCGCCGTCTCCTACTTCAAACCCCTCACCAGGCGTGATGGGTTTTCCATTCAGCATGGTCCCATTGGTGCTCTTGAGGTCCTCTACAAAGAACTTGTTGCCGATCTTGAAGAGCTTTATCTGCTTGCGCGATATAGTCTTATCTCTAATCTGGATATCGTTTTTCTGGGAGCGGCCCACAAAGATGGTATCGCCTTTTAACTGAAATACCTGCCCCTCCATTGGGCCTTCAATGATTTGTAGTGCAGGCATGGGTCAGTCCCTTTTCCTTGATGTTTGGTGGGTTATCTGTTTTCCTTGCGAAGCGTTGCAAGCATTTTAGCACTGAAGAATAAAAATGCAATAATATGGTGAACACAGTCAATTTTTTGACAAACCCCCTCCGCCTTTTGCTGGGCTCATATGGTTTATCGGCCATCTGGCACCATATGTTAACCTTTTGATAAAGCCCATTGCCCTTCATAATACCTGGCATGCAAATTGCTTAACGGTTTACTAACCAGCTTCGTGTGGTGAGGCTGGCCAAAAAAATGGCAGTAAGGCGGCAGGTGCGCCCGGTTATGAAAATAGAACAACAGCCGAAAAGAATGTTTCCTCCCAGGCCTTCCTCTCCCAGCCCTAAGCAAGACCTTCGTATAGGTGACCTCTTGGTGCGGGAGGGCTTTATTGGGGAGCAGGAAGTCCAACAGGCTCTGGAGATCCAAAAAAAGGAGGCTGCTCTTTCCAACCAACCCCTGGGAAAGATCTTGGTTGGAATGGGCGCCATTTCAGAAGAAGACCTCAAAGAACTTCTTCAACATCCAGACCTAAAAAAGGACATAGCTTCTTTGGCGCTAGCCAAAGGAATGATCACTCGTGAACAGCTCGAAGAGTGCCTCAAAGAAAAGCCTCCCGGCAAAGGTGTGGAAGAATGGCTTGTGAAAAAGGGGCTTTTAAGGGCCGAACAAATCGAAGAACTGCTGCGGGACCAGATAGACTCGCCCAAGCTCGGAGAGCTTGCAGTCCAAAGAAAACTGATCACCGAGGATACCTTAAAGCAGGCACTCAGAATTCAGAAGTCTCCACGTGTCCTGGGAGAGATACTGTGTGACCTGAACTTGATAAATCCTTTAGACCTCTATTACGTGCTAAACAAGTACAAGAAACAGTACAAATTGGGCGAGCTTTTGGTAAAGCTGGGGTATGTGAGCCAGGCCGATCTAAACCAAGCACTCCAAGAGCAGAAGCACAGCAATGAGTCCATTGGTGAGATTCTGCTTAGAAAAAAGCTCATCACCCAGGAACAACTTCAAGAGGCACTCTCCAGGCAGGTTAATATACCTTTTCGCTCCCTCTCGGGCTTCTCTTATAGTGAGGAGGACAAGAAGGTCCTCTCTGGTATCATCAGCCAGAAGTATGCCGAAAAGCACCTCATGCTCCCCTTGTCTCTTGAAGGCAAAGAACTGACGCTGGCAATTGTAAAGCCAGAGAACATCCATACAGCCCGGGAACTCAAGGGACTCTACACTTACCTGGACATAAAGTGCGTACTGGTTACAGAACAAAAGTTTGCTGAACTCTTTGAGGTCCTCTACAGCAAGAAGCTTGGCAGATTGACAGCTGTGGAGAACGAGGAGGAGGAAGAGGATCAAACTGCCAAGGGCATCGACTTTATGCAGATCGAGCTTGATGAAGACCTTGACAGCCAAGAAGACGAAGGCCCGGTTTACGATGCCCAGGACATCGAGGCGGAGGAGCTGGTCAATTTCATCATAAAGTATGGAATCAGCAATGGGGCTAGCGACATTCATATAGAGCAAGACAGGGAAGGGGCCAAGCTCAGATACCGTATTGACGGGGTCCTGAGGGAGATAAATATCTCATGGCTCAAGAGGAAACTTCAAGAGAAGGCAGGGGCGATAATTTCCAGGATCAAGATCATTTCAAATCTTGATATTGCCGAAAGGAGGCTGCCCCAGGATGGGGTTTTCAGGATCAATTACTATGACAAGGCAAAGGGACAAAAATATGATCTTGATTTCAGGGTAGCCACATGCAGAGCCATTGCCGGGGAGAATGTCACAATCCGAATCCTGGATTCCAGAAAGGCTAATGTTGGCCTTGAAAACCTAAACCATTCCCCCCATGTGTTGGAACCCTTCAAGCGGTTCTTGAAGAGCTCCGCAGGCATGATCCTGGTATCAGGCCCCACTGGAAGCGGAAAATCTTCAACCTTATACGGTGCCCTTAAGTACATATATGATCCAGGCATCAAGATAATAACAGCCGAAGACCCAATAGAGTACAGCTTTCCTGGGGTGATGCAGACCCAGGTGAATCCCAAGATCAATCTTACCTTTGCAAGGCTTTTGCGCTCTTTTTTGAGGTTGGACCCTGACGTGATACTTGTCGGTGAGATAAGGGATGAAGAGACCGCAAGAATTGGCTTTGATGCCGCCCAAACAGGACACTTGCTTCTCAGCACCGTTCATACAAATGACTCCATCAGCGCTGTGCCCAGGCTCATGGACCTGGGAATAGAAAGGGCGCAGATAGCATCTTCATTAAGCTGTGTCCTAGCTCAAAGGCTTGTAAGGAGGATATGTTCCTCCTGCATTGCCGAGACAGTGCCGGATGAGACCGAATGGAGCGTGCTGTTTGATGAATATCCTTCACATCTGCGTTTTTACAAGGGCAAAGGCTGTGATGCTTGCGGCTTTACAGGCTATAGTGGAAGGACTCTTATCTCCGAGATATTCGTATTAGACAAGGAGATGGCCTCCCTCCTTACAAAGGGAGAAGATCTGGACGAGCTAAAGAAGGTAGCCCTTGAAAGGGGAATGAAAACCATGCTGGACGATGGCCTCATGAAGTTGAAGCAGACCACCTTGGCCGAGATCATTCGAGTGATCCCCCATGAGATGGTTCAGCTCTTTAAATGGCGAACCAGGACATTTGGTCTCGGAGATGTGCATGGCCAGAGGGCTGATGGGGGCTATATAATTTCAGATCCGGAGCGGGAAAGTGCGTTGAT
>JAMOVZ010000340.1 GCA_027061865.1 Desulfobacterales bacterium | reverse complement strand
TGGTGACCATCCCCCCCCAACACTGTCCTGCTCAGAGCCTATCCAGAGGCCATCTGGATCTATGTCCAAGGCCCCTCCCGCCACTGGATTTGAGCCTATGAGAGTGTTGTCCAGGTAGAGGTGTTCAGCAGTCCCCTCTCTCACCCATACTAAATGGTGCCAGGAGGCATCTGCAATTGATGAAACAGAATAGTCGTTAGAGTTTCCCTGCAAATGAGTTCTAATAGTGGTGCTACTTAACATGAATAATAGCCACTCGTTGTCTTGGCTTGAATTGGCCCCGGAAAGAATGGCCTGTTGCCCGGTCTTGGATGTCTTAAACCAAACAGCCACGCTGAAATCCGTAAGCCCATCGCCTGCTTGGTGAGGGAGCTTTATACGATCGGTGGTGCTGTAAAAAGATGCGGATCTGCATATCTTCCCGCTGCCCGTAGTGGTTGCCCCACCAAGGGCTGTGCCGTCATAAACATTGGGGCCTGAATCCTTTACCTCCCCCGAAGTTCCATTCCATTGGCACTCGTCCATTTGCCAATGCCCTGCCAGACCCGCAGTATAAGGAGCACCGGTTCCCGATGAGGTGATGGTCATGGTATAGGTATTGGTTGTCAACGTATTTGAAGCACAAGAGGAATCAACGGCAGTAAGGGTGAATGCATAATTTCCCGGACTGCTTACCCCTGTTTTGGCCATAAGCCCCTCAGTTTCAGTTTGAGCTGAAATTGCAAAGCCGCCAGGATCGCCTCCTTGCCAATTTATGGTCCAGTTGAAGCTGCCCACATGGCCTCCTGCAATGGTGAATGATTGGGACCAGTTGGGGTTGTCCACCGTGAAATCAGGCCCGCTTCCTCCACCCGGACCCGGACTCACACTTAAAGTGGGATTGCTCACAGTGAGGGAAAAGGCATGCGAGTCTGTCTTTGAAGGATCATAGCGGTCTTCCACCCGCACATTCACCGTATAGCTTCCCTGGCAGTTGTCGATAGTGCCGCTTAATGTCCCGTTCCATAAGTTCATGCTAAGCCCTGGAATGCTGGGACTGGTTCCATCCAAGTACCAGTAATAATACCCAGAGCCCCCTGTTGCCTGAAATGTATGGGAGTAAGAATTTCCAACCACACCACTCGGCATGGGGCTGGTGTTTATCTGCACACTTGCAGTTGGAGGGCACTCCGAACAAACCGTTAGCCCGGGGCCGCAACAGTCCTGGTCATAGCAGTCGGTGTAGCCATCGCCGTCATTGTCCAGCCCATCGCTACAAAGGGCATCGGTGTTCTCGGCACCACTTGCCCCTCCACCTCCCCCCCCACTGCCGCCTGAACTACTGCCACACAACTCTCCAATGAGCCTATTGAAGGATGTTGCCGACATTAGGTCATCGTAGGCCTGGTCCATGATCCTGGATGGATCATCAAACTCTGCGTTATTGTCACCATTAAGCCCGTCAAACAGCCCGTTTACGCCATCAAGATCTTTTCTGCCTCCACTTACAATAAGATAGGCCATATTAATGGTTGTGCCCGACTGGTTGATGTGGAGTTTATTTGCGTCAAAAGGGGCAGTGGCTGCACTTTGGAGAACAGTGCAGAAGTTGCCCGGATTGCTGGTTGTAAGGTCTTGGTATACTCCGTATTTCAACACATTATTCCACGAATCCTGGCCGGATGAAAGGCCAAGGTCACGATATGGAAGATCTCCGAAGTACGACCCGCTGTTCTCCCTTCCGTCCCCGTCGGTGTCGGCAAAGGGAAGCCTGCCATTAGAAATCAGGTAACCCTCCAAGGCATTGTCCACTTTCTCCAGTATGGCCCGGGTCTTCTTGATCCTTGCAGACTGTAGGAGCGATGGCAGCACAGTGGCGACTATGGAGATAACTATCCCCACTATCACAAGCACCACGGCCATCTCTATCAGTGTGAATCCTCTAGCCGTCTTCTCTCTTTTTTCAGTTAACATCGGGCTTCTCCCTTGGCCATCGTTGCCGGCTACCCGCTTATCTTCCCGATAAGATCGTATATGGGTAGAAACAGCCCTCCGACAATTATTGCAAATATGACTCCTGCTACCACCAGCACTGCAGGCTCTATCAGTTTACCTATGGTGGAAACCAGCATAGCCAGTTTGCGCCTATAGTCTTCTGCAATCCTTGAGAGTTGCTCAGGAAGGCTCCCGCTCTGCTCTCCCACATTTATCATTCTCACCACAAATGGAGGAAATATGCGCGCCCTCTTGAACGCCCCCGATATGCCCTCGCCCCTGCCGATAGCCGCCTTAACCTCGGCGAGCTTTTGGCGGTAAACTTCATTGCTTATGGATTCCTTAAGGATGTTCATGGACTGCATTATGTCAATTCCAACATTTAAAAGTAAGCTGAGATATTCCGTTACAAAAGCAAGATTTGATGCGTTGGCGATGGACTTGAGCACTGGCACCCGGAGTATCAAGTTATCAGTTGCTTGCTTCATCTTGCGGCTCTTTCGATATGCAGAGAAGATAAGTAGCACAAAGAGCGCTACTATTAGCATTATTTCCACAATGTAGGATTGAACAAAGTCTGAAATGCGAATCAGCATGATAGTAATTTGAGGGAGGGAGACATCCATTTCTTCAAATAGGCTCACTATCTTTGGAACAACATAGTAAAACCAAAAGATCAGTCCTCCTCCCATTGCCAAAAATACAAAACAAGGATACATAAGGGCCTGCTTGGTATCGCTTATTATGTTCTGGATGCGCTTGAGATGCTCTGAGGCATCCATGAGGGTCCTGTCCAGCTTGCCGGTCTCTTCCCCTATTTTAATGAGGTGGAGCACTGTCTCAGGAAAGATATGGGGGTAATGCTCAGCTGCCTCTGAAAATGTCGCCCCTCCTTGAATCATCATTATGATGTCCTTTATGTCGGCCCTAAAGTCCGGCCTTTCAGAACTCTCTGCTATCTCTTCCAAAGCTGCCGTAAGGGTTACCCCAGAGCTCAGCATTAAGGAAATGTTTGCCAAGAACTCGGACTGAAACGGCCTGTCTATCTTTTTTTTCAGCCTGAAGCTGGCCAGTGCCAAAAGCAGCCTGCCAACAGGACCTACTTTTTTCACGAAAAGTGCTGTGGCGCCTTGCCTTTCAAGATGGGCGAGTGCAGAGTCTGCTTCCTCATAGGGGAGCTTTACTATTCCAGAGGATATGACTCCGTTTGGTTCTATAATCTTGTACCTGAAATAGTTCATGGCTCAACTATCACCCTTCAGGCCTCACATCTTACTGAATGATGCTTCCCTGCCTTATATGCCCCAGCACCCTTACTGCCTCATGGGTAGTGGTGATACCCATCTTTACTTTCTCGCGGGTCACTTCTGCCATGTCCTTGAAGCCCTGCTCTTTAGCAGTTTGGGCAATCAAAGAAAGATCCACCTCTTGTCCGATGAGTTTTGAGAGAGCCTCGTTTACAACCAGCACTTCATATATAAGGGTGCGCCCCAGATAACCGCTATTATTACATACCTCGCAGCCTCTACCTCTATGGAGTTTGGCAATATCTGGATCTCTGAGATAGTCAAGCTCCCAGGGCTCTGGCTCATAGGATTCGCGGCAACTTTCACAAATCTTTCTCACCAGTCTTTGGCTGACTACGCCCACTAGTGAATCTGAGATCAAAAAGGACCTTATCCCCAGGTCTCTGAGCCTTGGTATGGCTCCAATTGCGCTGTTGCTGTGTAGGGTTGAAAGGACCAAGTGGCCTGTGGTTGATGCCGCAATTGCAGTTGATGCCGTCTCCTGGTCCCTTATCTCGCCAACGAGGATTACATCTGGGTCGTGACGAAGGAAATAGCGGATAGCGTTTGCAAAGGTGTATCCAGCCTTTTCATTTACCTGTGTCTGCCTCAAAAGGGGAATCCTGTACTCGATTGGCTCTTCGACCGTGATCACATTCTTTTCAAGAAGATTGAGGCTCCTGATGCCAGCATATAGTGTAGTGGTTTTTCCAGAGCCTGTTGGCCCGGTGAGCAGAAGGATGCCAAAGGGCTCAGAAAATATTTTTTTTACTTTATCAATGTCCTCTTCAAAGAATCCCAGCTGGACCATCCCCATAATTGCCCTCTCAGTGGGAAGCACCCTTAGAACCATGTTTTCTCCCTCTGGAGAAACCACTGTTGAGACCCTGAACTCATACTCACTGTTAAGAATCTCCGCTGAAAAGCGGCCGTCCTGGGGAAGGCGCTGCTCGGCTATATCCATGTCGGCCCTCATCTTGAGGCTGGTAATCAACCTTGAAAGAACCCTAGGCAATGAAAGAACCGAGCGGATAACCCCATCCACCCGGAAGGAGATATTGAGGGACCTTTCAGTGGGCCTTATGTGGATGTCTGTGGCACGATGTTTTACGGCCAGATGCAAGATGTGATTTATGAGGGTGTCCATGCCCCTTGCCATCTCACGGTCCTGAGCAAGGAGCCTCACCTCCCTTTCTATCAGCTCCTCTACGGGATTTTCGAAAAAGTAGTAGTATTTGTTTATCGTGGTTATGATCTTCTTGGGCTCAGAAAAAAAATACCGGGGCTTAAGGCCGCTGTAACGGACAATTGCCTGATCCAGCTTTGGATCCAGACGGGAGACAGCCACGTCGATATATGTGCCCTCTACCCTAAATGGCAGCATTACGTTGGAAAGGCAGAATGCCTTGTTAAAAAGCTTGAGGACCTTCTCCTCTGGCAGCACAGTTTCCACATCCAAAAAAGGGATCCCTTCCTGCTCTGAGAGCGTGGTCATCACGTCATACTCAGTAACAAAGCAAAGGCGCTCTAGGGCCTCTCCTATACGCTCCCCTGTGACCTTTTGCTCTTGGATGGCGAACTCAATATGTGCTTCAGTAATAAGGCCCTTTTCTTTTAGCAGTTCACCCAGCGGTTTTTTGCCTTGCTTTTGACTCTCCATGCCGCGCAAGCTCCTTAAGGGTATTGAGCAAGAAAATGGTTGTCGAATCAGGGTATCCGTTTACCTCCAACCCCATGTCATCTTGAAATCTGACTACCGCCCTCATCAGGTTGGGGCCTACTATCCCATCGATATCATCACGATAGTAATCAAGGCTTGCCAGCAACTTCTGAAGCCTTGTCACTTCGGTGCCCCTGTAGCCGAAATAGAAATGTTTTAGTTGGAGTTCAGGCCTCCAGAACAAAAAATACCTGGACTTATGATTGGGTTCAATAGAATAGGAAAGGACCCCAAAACGATTCCGCACAAATGCGGGAAGATTTTCCAAGGCTATGAGTTCCAGTCCCTCTGCCTTTTGTATCTTCTTCGTAATTGGTTCCAACTCATTGTTTTTTAAGGCACTGAGAAATTGAGATGCGTATTCTTTCAGGCCATAGGCTTGCAGGAATTCCATAACTGACTTGGCAAAAGGATCCCCTGGGCTGAGTTCAACCCCGGCCTCGAGATTACCTGCAATACTTCCCGTGTCCTTCCCGCTAAAGTGCAGGAAACCTGCCCCCAGAAGCAGCAAGGCGATTGATGCCAAGGCCCAATATGGTTTAAAGCGTTTTTTCCTGCTTGCCTCCAGATCTTTCCAGGCCAATTTAGCGACACGGTATCCTATAGTGGTAGTGCCCATCATAAACCCAGCATACAAGCACCTGTCCATCAATATGTTTACTTTTCTCAAGTTGCCCTTTGTCACGCGATGTATGTAATTGAGGGCAACCCGGGTTACACTGAGAGAGCCGGTATTTCCTGCGCAAGTGAGCTTGAAGATAATATATTTCATTAGTTCATTACGGCTGAGGGGGCGCACTTGCTTTTGAATCACAATACGGCTTTTCAATTGCCTTAGTTCAGGGGCATTAAGTTTTTCCAGTAATTCCGGCTGCCCGATCAAGATAATTTGAAGGAGTTTTTCGGTGTCTGTCTCCAGGCTGGATAACATCCTGACCATCTCTAGGCTTTCAACATCGAGGTTTTGTGCATCGTCTATGAGAAGGGCGCAATTCTCTCCCTTCCTGCCTCTTTCAAGCAAAAATTCATTCAGGCCTTTCAAAAGCCCGCTGTAATCATCCCCCTGTATCTGGAGACCAAAGTCGGCAATTATTTCTCTCAAAAGGTCAGGGCCTTGGCATCGTGTATTAAAGACCCATGAAGTATGAATCCCTTTCCTTTCTAAAACCCCAAGCACCTTTTTACCAATGGTGGTCTTTCCAAGGCCTACCTCTCCAACCAGCACCATAAAACCTTTTTTTGCTTCTATGCAGTGAACCAGTTCGGTCACTATTTGGTCAATCCACCTTGAGCAGAAAAAGTACTTTGTGTCGGGAGCGATCGGAAAAGGATTGTATCGGAGCCCGAAGTATTCTAGGTATCGGTCCTGAGTTTTCATTGCACTCTCCATTGGGCTGTTATCGTAGCAGTCTTCGTGTCTTCCCTTCCCGTGAATTTACCAGATTCAGTATCAACAACACCATCGATGTAACGGTCCACCTTAGAAAATGTTTTTGGGCTCATTCCGAAGATGACCAGCCTTTCTGGAAAAGTGAGCACGAATATCTTTTCTAGTTCCCCGCCCAAAAGGTCCAACCTGTAAGTGTATGGCCTTGAAGTATTGGACTTGGGAGGCTCGATGTTCAAGCTGTTCATCCTTTTAACCACCTCGTCCATATAGCTTACATGATTGTTCCCTGTAAACTCAGGCCATTTGCCGCCTTTCTCCAGAAAGGTCTCCACATTTAATTCCCATTTGATCAAATAGTCTTTATAGAATTTCGTTTCAATGGAATGGTTTATAAGTTTAGTGCCAGCCCATAGAGCAAGTCCGCTTGCCACCAGATAGACCAGAATTGCTCCCAGTCTGTCCGCTGTCCAGCCTGATAAAGCCATTTGCCCGCCACCTTAGTAATCAGCAGGGAGCTTGGCCAACATGTCAGTAACTACACACTGCCCTGGATACAGGTCTCTCAGTCTTTTGAGCCTCTTTTTCGCACCTTTTATGTTTCCCTGTCTTATTTCCACAATGGCCATGTTGATCCCCGCCTCAAAATCGGCAGGCTTCTTGCTCAATACTCGTTCAAGCCCTTTCTTTGCAAGGCTCCAGTTCTTTCTTTTTATGTGCCAGTAGGCCTCAAGTTTCAGGACGAAAGGATGTTCAGGTCCTTTTAGAATTTTCAGCTTCTCAATCAACTTTCCAGCCTTCCTATCGTCTCCATCCGTCAACGCCCTGTAAAATTGTGAGACCAGGGAGGATGTCTGTACGGTTTTTTGGTAGTTCTCATCTTTTTTCAGTTTTATTATATCGGGGGCGGTGTTGGAGTTTATTTTCTTTTCTTTGTGGGAGCAGGGGTTGTGGCGGACTAAAGGGCTATTGTTCACCTCCTCTGGACTCTGGCACTGGATTGCCGTCCCTTTGTTACCCGGGCTGTCAAGGCCGGAGCTTATTGATCCTTGGGAAGTTTCACTGTGGTCCTCATTTTTCTTATCGGTGGCCACCCGGGCGACAGGGCCCCTAAAGGAAGACCGTAACGGATCCCGGGCCGTCGCTTTGCCCGCCACACTTAAAGGGCTCTCGAATGGATCAATGCCTCCCTTTAGGGATGCCTGGGGAGGGGGAGAACCAGGCATCCCTT
>JAMOVZ010000339.1 GCA_027061865.1 Desulfobacterales bacterium | reverse complement strand
GAGACCCGAAAGGGCCCTCACCACGATGCCTGTAGCACCGATGAATACATGGGACGAATATTGCCTGAACTTTGACGTGAAAAGCGGCACAAATGCCTCAAACCCGATCCCATCAAGATCCTTTGCAAACTTTTCAGGCAGATAGAGGTGGGCATCCAGCCGGGAGGCTAGCTTGGCCCCGAGCTGGGCCCCTTGGCGTGTTAGTGCATATATGGCGGTCCTCGGCATCAACAATCGCCCCTGTGAGATCTCATTCCTTGGAAGATTTCCTGAATCCATGGGAGAAGGATGGATGGTAAAGCCTGGACCTCTTCCCCTTTTCCTGGCCTGGAAGCACCAGGAATACTGCCTGCCGCTTTATACCTTTTTCCATCACCTCTTGAGAAAGTTTTCCCAGTTGAGTCTCCCATACGGCACCATCTTTCCATCCCACCCTATAACCAATCACTACCAGGGTCTCAGGCCCATATCCTCCTTTGAGCAGGGCCTCCTGCACTTCCCCGGCCATGGCCGCTGACAGATAAATGGCAAGGGAGCAGCGATGAGAGGCGAGCCTTTCGAGGGCTTCGTCCTTGGGAACAGGAGTCTTTCCTGCTCCCCTGGTGATTATCAGGGTCTGGGTTGCCTCAGGAGTGGTGAAAGACACCTTCGCAGAGGCTGCAGCTGCAAAGGCCGCGGTCACGCCAGGGATTACCTGATAGTCAATACCATCCCGCTCCAGTAATTCCATCTGCTCCCCCACTGCCCCAAAAAGGGAAGGGTCGCCGGTGTGGACCCGCGCCACCATGCCCCCTGAGCTTACGGCCCGAAGGATCTGTTCATGGATTTCTTCCAGTGTCATGCCTGATGAGTCTATCACCATGGCCCCTGCCTTTGCCTCAGCTACTGTTTCCTTTGGGACCAAGGAGCCTGTATATAGGACCAAGTCAGCCTCTTTGATACATCTGAGGCCTCTGAGCGTGATGAGCTCAGGGTCTCCAGGCCCTGCCCCCACAAAATAGACCTGGCACCTTTCTCTGCCGCCTCTTTTACCAACCATCATCTCCTCTTCCAGCTCTCCAACCATTATCATGGGCCATCCTTGCTACAGAGGCTTTTGTCCCGTGATGACAAACACCGGATTTAGGGCCTCCAGCCTCAGGCTCCCTGACAAGGGAGCAGATCTAGAGACCTGCACCTGGACCATGTGATGCCCCCAGCCCAGCTTTTGAAACAGGGAAAGGCAGTTTCCCAGCGAGCTCATCAGCACGGTATGGACCACCATGCTGCCTCCGGGTTTAAGCCTTTCTGCCGCCTTCCCCAGTATGATGCCACCATCTCTTATCAGCCCACCGCCCACAAAGACCTTGTCAGGATCAGGCAGAGAATCAAGACATTCAGGCATAACCCCATGCACCCCTTCCACATGGAAGGCGCCTGTTCTTCTTATGTTTTCCCTTATCATCCCTACTCGGCCCTCTTGCGCCTCCACAGCAAACACCTTTCCTTCTCTTGCAAGACAGGCGGCTTCTATGGCTACGGAGCCGCATCCAGCCCCAAGGTCCCAGACCGTGTGCGACTCAAGGATACCGAGACGGGCAATAGCCACTGCCCTCACTTCCTTTTTTGTGATAAGCCCCCGCTCATGCAGATACTCTTCATCCTCGATCCCTATCCTCAATTTCACAGGAGGCGGTTTCATCCTCTTTAAAAGCACAAAGTTCAAAGCCGAAAAAGTTTGGTTTCCCACTTCGCTAATTTCAAATTGCCTGATCCTTTGATCCTCATAGCCCAGGTTCTCAAAAACCACCATTTGGAAGGCATCAGCGCCTCGGGATTTCAACAACCCGGCAATCAGCCTCGGGCCATCCTCTCCTCCTGTATAAACCCCCACAAAGTCATGAAAGGTGATGGCCCTCAGCACCGGCCACATGTCAGTACGGCCATGGATGGACAC
>JAMOVZ010000338.1 GCA_027061865.1 Desulfobacterales bacterium | reverse complement strand
TGGGCCGTGACCAAACGGCCCTCCATTTTCTATCACATAAGTTTGCACAAGGCAACGAAGCACTTGGTAAACGGAAAAGCCCAGCGGTTCGTTGACTTGAAATGGGGGGTTTGCTAGGCTATTGAGATTTTAATGAACAGGCCGGTATCCTATAAGCTATCCTGGAATATTTACAACACAATACTGGAGGCTGACAAGTTATGGATTACAAGAAGACCCTGAATCTGCCCAGTACCCCATTCCCAATGAAGGCCAATCTGGTTAAAAGAGAGCCCGAAATCCTTACCCGCTGGGAACAAATGGACCTCTACCACATGATCCGGAGGGCATCAAAAGGCAGGCCTCAATTTATGCTCCACGACGGTCCCCCTTATGCAAATGGCCACATCCATATGGGAACCGCCTTTAATAAGATCCTGAAAGACATAATCGTCAAATCCAAGCAGATGGCCGGCTTTGATGCCCCTTATGTTCCGGGATGGGACTGCCATGGGCTCCCTATCGAGCACAAGGTGGATCAGGAATTGGGTGGTAAAAAGGCCCACATGTCACAGGTGGAGATAAGGCAATACTGCAGAAAATACGCTGAAAAATTCATAGATATCCAAAGGGAGGAGTTTAAGCGCCTGGGGGTTCTGGGTGAGTGGGAAGACCCTTACCTCACCATGAGCTATGACTACGAGGCCGTGATCGTAAGGGAATTCGGAAAATTTGCCTTAAATGGAAGCCTTATCAGGAGCAAAAAACCCATCTATTGGTGCATCTCATGCCAGACTGCTCTTGCAGAGGCCGAAGTGGAATACCATGAGCACACCTCGCCCTCCATATTTGTAAAATTCCCGATGATTTCGGACCTCACCCACATAGCTCCTGAACTTAAGGGAAAAAAAGTATATATGGTGATTTGGACCACCACCCCTTGGACCATTCCCGCCAATCTTGCAATCGCCCTGCACCCAGACCTTGACTATGTAGCAGTGGAAATCAATGAGGATGAAGCGTGGATAATGGCAGAGGGACTGGCTCACGTTTGCTTGGACACCTTTGGCATCTCCGACTATAAAATTTTGGCCCGCCTCAATCCCCGGGATCTGGAGCGTTTAGAGGCGAGGCATCCACTTTATGAGCGCCCCTCCCTCATCGTCCTAGCCCCCTATGTGACCTTGGAGGCAGGCACGGGCTGTGTACACACGGCCCCCGGCCACGGACGCGAAGACTATGAGACAGGGCTCCAATACGGGCTGGACATTTACTCGCCCGTGGACGACCAGGGCCGTTTTACTGAAGAAGTGGAGTTTTTTGCAGGCCTCCAGGTCTTTGAGGCCAATCCTGTCATCACCAGGAAGCTTCAGGAAATGGGGGCCTTAATAAAGGAAGAAGCTATCACCCACGACTATCCCCACTGCTGGCGCTGCAAACAACCTGTGATCTTCCGCTCCACCGAGCAGTGGTTTATCTCCATGGAGAAGAATGATCTTAGGAGAAAAGCCCTTGAGGCCATTGACCGGGTCACTTGGATTCCGGCCTGGGGGAGGGACAGGATCTACAGCATGGTCGCCAACAGGCCCGACTGGTGCATATCCAGACAAAGGGCCTGGGGTGTGCCGATCACGATCTTTTTCTGTGAGGACTGTGGTGCGGTAGTGATCTCTGAGAAGATTTTTGACCACGTCAGCAGGATGGTTGAAAAAGCGGGCGCTGATATTTGGTTTATTGAACCAGAAGAGCGTCTCGTCCCACAAGGAACCCTCTGTCCAGGGTGTGGAGGGAAGCGGTTCAGGAAAGAGACGGACATCCTGGATGTCTGGTTTGACTCCGGGGTGAGTTACGCAGCGGTATTGGAGCAAAGGGAGTATTTGAGAAGCCCGGCTGATCTTTATCTTGAAGGCAGTGACCAGCACAGGGGTTGGTTTCACAGCAGCCTCCTGTGCTCAGTGGGCACCCGAGGCACAGCCCCTTACAAAAGTGTGCTCACCCACGGATTTGTGGTGGATGGAGAGGGTAAGGCCATGCACAAATCCGCAGGTAATGTGATTGCCCCTGAAGACCTGATCAAGTCATATGGTGCTGAGATAATTAGGCTTTGGGTTGCTGCTGAAGACTACCGCGACAATATTCGGCTCTCGGATGAGATCCTCCAGCGCCTCACAGAGGCATACAGGAGGATCAGGAATACTTGCAGGTACCTGCTGGGAAATCTCAGTGATTTTGATCCCCAAAAGGACTCTGTGCCTTATAATGAAATGGAAGAACTGGACCGGTGGGCCCTTCACCGCCTCCAAGAGTTGAACCAACGGGTGCAAAAGGCTTACGAGAATTTTGATTTTCATCTGGTATACCACAATATTCACAACTTTTGCGTGCTGGACCTGTCTTCATTCTACCTGGATATAATCAAAGACCGCCTCTACACCTCGCCAAAAGGGTCCAAGGCCCGAAGATCCGCACAAAGCGCCATGAACGAGATCTTGGAGGTATTGGTTAGGCTGCTTGCCCCAGTGCTCTCCTTTACGGCCGAGGAGATTTGGTCTTACATGAGGGCTGAAGGCCGCTCCCCCAGCGTGCACATGGAGCTATTTGTGCCGGTCAAAGAAGAGTTCCAGGACGGGGAGCTGGCATCCAAGTGGGAACAGATCATCTCTGTGAGGAAAGAAGTGACAAAGGCCCTTGAGATTGCCAGAAAAAATAAAGAGATCGGTCACTCTTTGGATGCCTCTGTCACCCTTGGGCTGCCCACCAATCTAAGGGAGATACTGGAACCTTACAGAGAGGAGCTCAGGAGCATTTTTATAGTCTCCTCTGTGGAGTTGGTAGACCCCGCTTCCCTTGAGGATGGTTATGAGAGTGAGAATATACCGGGGTTAAGGGTCAAGGTGGCTCCATCGGCAGAGCCCAAATGTGAACGCTGCTGGGTCCATGACCCTACGGTTGGTGATTTTCCAGAACACCCTAAGATCTGCAAGCGTTGCCTGGATGCCCTTGCTGCCATGGAGGACAGCAGCTCTTGAAGCGGCACCATCATCTAGCCATCTGGCCCGCCCTGGGTGTAGTTGTGCTGGATCAGGCCACTAAGATGGCCGTTGTAAAGAATATTCAGCCTTACGGCGTTGTTGAAGTCATCCCTGGATTTTTCAACTTGGTCCATGTGCGAAACCGAGGCATTGCATTCGGGCTCTTGGGGCAAGGCCAAGGAGAGCTGCTCTCTTATCTGTTGGTTGGGGCGACGTTGCTTGCAGTAGCCCTAATGGTGTGGTGGCTGGCAAGGGCAGGGGAAGACCAAAGGTTTTTCACATTATCATTATCTGTTATGCTTGGTGGAGCTATTGGCAATCTGGCCGACAGAATCCGCCTTGGCGAGGTCATTGATTTTTTGGATTTTTATGTGGGCTCCTATCACTGGCCGGCATTTAATGTGGCAGATTCTGCCATAACGATAGGGACCCTCTCTTTGGCTTGCTGCTTATTGTTCAGAGCAAAGAAGTAGGATCCTTACTTGGAAAACTTATTTGGAAAGCTAAGGGGAAGTTCTTGTTTCCTAACTTAATATCAATAGGACCTATCACCATCCACACCTACGGCCTGCTTGTAGCCTTGGGATTTGTGGCCGCCCTGACTGTAACAGTTTGGATAGGCAAGCAGCAGGGCATCCAGTCCCAGCAAGTCATGGACATGGCCTTTGCTATGGCAGCAACGGGGCTTGTGGGCTCCCGTCTTCTTTATGTGGCCATGCAATGGGAATACTTTTCGGATCATCCCTTGGAAATCCCTATGATATGGCGGGGAGGGCTGGTATTTCACGGTGCAGTGTTGGGGGCGGTTGTGGCCCTTTTTTGGTACACGAGGAGACATGGAATCTCCTTCTGGGAGGCAGGAGACCTCTGGGCACCCGGCACTGCTCTTGGGCAGGCCATAGGCAGGATAGGATGCTTTATGGCAGGTTGCTGCTACGGAAAACCTGCGGATCACCCGTTTGCCGTCGTCTTTACCCACCCAGAGTCCCTTGCCCCCTTAAATGTGCCCCTTCATCCTACACAACTCTACTCTTCTGCATTGGGAGCCGTTATTTTCGTCGCCCTCATGGTGGTTCACAAGAAAAAGAAGTATGCGGGCCAAGTGGTTCTTTGGTTCCTGGTGCTCCATAGCTTTGCAAGGCTCTTTGTGGAGCGCTTCAGGGGTGATGACAGGGGCCTTATCGCTGGAACCGGCATGACCCCCACCCAATTGACCGCCGTGTTGGTATTGGTGGCCTCTGGAGTCATACTAGTGATAAAGAGCTTTAGGCATAAATAGGCCACAGGCCCTTCACTACAAGTCCTAGTTATTGAAACGAAAAAAAACACAATATATTGAATTTTTCTCTTGAACTCTTTCCATCGGTTTGGTAGATTCACCCGCATCTTTCCGCCCCAACGAGGGGACGCGTGAGGGGTTTCCATCCAACCTGAAACCTTCCAGACAAATTGAGAGAGGGGGAAAATGAAAGTTATTGCTGTAGCCAACCAAAAGGGGGGTTGTGGAAAAACGACTACCGCCATTAACCTTTCATCCTCACTTGCAATGAGGGACAAAAAGGTTTTGTTGATCGATTTTGACCCACAAGCCCATGCCACAATGGGGCTAAATGTGGATCCTTCCACATTGGAAAAGACCATGTACGACGTGATAAAGGCGGGGGAGTATAATTACTTCACTATCGAGGATATCCTTATACCAATAAAAGAGAACATGGATCTGGCCCCCTCGAGCGCCATGTTGAGCGCGGTTGAGCAGGAATTAACAGGAACTGAAGGGAGGGAGCACCGCCTTAAAATGGCTATTGACGCCATAAGGACCCCTTATGATTTTATAATTATCGACTGCCCTCCCAGCATAGGGCATCTCAGCTTCAATGCAATCCGCGCTGCTCAACAAGTGATCATACCTATTGACCTCAGCCTCTTTTCCCTCAGGGGGGTCTCAAAGCTCATGGAGATCATCCTCATGATGAAGGACCGCCTGGGCCACGAAGTTGAGCCTCGGGCACTTATCACCATGTTTGACTTTAGGACCCGTTATTCAAGACAGGTGATGGAAAAGGTTAAAGAAAAATTCGGAGACAACGTGTTTGAGACAGTAATCCGGTACAACATCAGGCTGAGGGAGACGGTGGATTACGGATTACCCATAGGCGACTATGACAAGCGGTCTATCGGGTTCAAAGATTACGAGAACCTGGCAAATGAAATCTTAAACGGCTACCTGGTCAAGGAACCGTCTCAAACCGGAGCGGGCGATCTAGCTCGCGCACTCCTCTCCACCACGGAAGAATATCTGGAGAGTGTGGACCAGCCTTCATCACCGACTCTTGAAGATGATGAAGATGTGACCCCACATGAGCTTGAGCCATCGGAGTCGGTCTACCAGGAAATGGTGGAGGCCTTGGCATTTAAGGGCTATGGGATCTCTTTTTCTGAAAATGACCCTGAAGAAGATTGACCTCCTTTCTGGGCCCTGGTAAATGTTGATAGGCCCTTCTTTATCTATAACTATCTAAGGAGGACGGCTTGGAGATGCCAAACAAAGGAAGGGAAGGAGAGTTGGAACGGCTTTCACAGCTTTTTCTCTCCTCCGAATCGAAACCAGAAAAAGCACAGGAGGCTTCCTACGCCATGGAGCAGCCTGAAACTTACGGGGAATTGGGAAAAGAAAGGCTAAGAGTTGAAGAAAAAATCCAAATCAAACGGGAACTCAACTACCCCGATATCCCTGCTGCCCAATCAGAAATAAAGCGCCAAGTGCTAAAACTTCTTGAAGAAGGCTACACAATTGTAAGTGTACAATTGAAGAGGCAGAAACAGACAGAGGAATTTGCAAAAAAAGTAACAACTGAAGAGAATCTTTTCTTGGGGCTAAAAGATTAGGGCGTGATTGCTGCCTACATTCCATTGACTTCTGGGCGCCTTATTTTTATCTTACCCTCAATTTTCCCCATGCATGCCACGGCTTGGCTTAGCGCCATACTGTTTTAGGGTCCGTCTTGTTTATCCCCCTTTCAAACCATCTTCATGAAAAGGGGATGAGGGGGATTTAGCGGGCAGGCGGCTATGTCCGGACCCCGCTGAGATGCGTTAGGGAGATACCCATATGCAAGGATTCAAAGAATTTTGGGCAGTCGTAGTGGAGGTTTGGCAGAAAGGGGTCTATGGGATCGATCTTGGCAGGATACTTGTGGCGATCCTCATCTTTTTGGTCTTTCTTATTGCAAGACGCCTCTTTGCAAGATTTGTAATAAATTGGCTCGCCTCCCTTACCGCAAAGACCAAGACCAGGCTCGACGACGAAGCCCTGGAGGTCTTAAGAAAACCCATCTCATTTATTCCTGTAATAATCGGCGTTTTCTTTGCCACCAGCTATCTGCCGCTGAGTGGCGTCCTGGCGGAACTGGCCGACAAGGTAGTGCGCTCCCTCATAGCCCTGGTAATCTTTTGGACCATGATCAAGCTGGTTCAGCCCTTCAGTGTGCTTATCTACCAGCTGGAAAAAATCCTTACCACCGCGATGGTGGACTGGATTATCAAGGCAGTGAAAATCATATTCGTATTCTTAGCCATCGCCACCATCTTAGAAATATGGGGGATTAAAGTAGGCCCCATTATTGCAGGACTTGGGCTATTCGGCCTTGCCGTTGCCCTTGGGGCCCAGGACCTTTTCAAGAATTTGATATCAGGGATACTGGTTATAGCGGAAAAACGTTTTACCAAAGGTGACTGGATCAGAGTAGACGGAGTGGTGGAAGGCATAGTAGAGAGCATAGGATTCCGATCGACCCTTATCCGGCGGTTTGACAAGGCCCCTGTGTTTGTGCCCAACTCTCAGCTTTCTGACAATTCCCTTACCAACTTTAGCGCCATGACCCACCGCAGGATCTATTGGCTCATTGGAGTTGAATACCGAACCACCATAGAACAGCTGCGAAAGATTAGAGACCAAATAGAAGAGTACATACTCGCTTCAGATGAATTTTCCAAACCGCCAGAAGTTCCCACTTTTGTCCGGATCGACCGCTTCAGCGATTCTTCTATCGACATAATGGTTTATTGCTTCACCAAAAGCACGGTATGGGGGAAATGGCTTGAAATAAAGGAACGGCTCGCCTATAAGATCAAAGAAATAGTAGAGGGGGCAGGGACTTCCTTTGCCTTTCCCAGCCAGTCGATCTATATAGAGTCCCTCCCCTCCTCAGAGACGGCAGAAATCTTCATTCCTCCCAAAAACTCTCCTTAACAGCCCCTGATTTTTGTTGAGTGGGGGGTGGTTTATGTTAGTCAGGAAGGATGAGCTCACCAGATCTTTTCTCGTCTGTGATTTTTTATCGCGGCCCCCTTGGGTCATGGAATAAATAGCCTGCTCACTGCGGGCGTGGACCCCAACCGTAGGCCTTTAACCTGTTCAATGCAAGGCCGGACAACCCTCTGGCACTATTCAAGGAATTCCAAATTAAAGAAGAGGGGCATTAGAAGTAATTTTGTACTGCTCTAGGATGGCCTTGAATCTTGAAGGGCCTGCTACAGGGCGCTGTGGCAATTGCTCTAAAGTTATTTCAGCACGGCCCTATGAAACCGCAAACCTGAACATG
>JAMOVZ010000337.1 GCA_027061865.1 Desulfobacterales bacterium | reverse complement strand
CTTTGTTGAGATAACAAGGGACCTCACTGACCAAAAAAATCTCCTCAGAAAGGCCCTCACCTCCGAGCAAATGTTCAAGGCCATTGTGAACACGGCAACCGATGCCATTTTGAGCATTGATGCTGAAAACCGCATAATACTGTTTAACGACGCGGCGGAGCGAATCTTCGGCTACAATAGGGAAGAGGTCCTGGGAAAAAGCCTCAACCTCCTGGTTCCACCCCGGTATGGAGATCACTACCGGCATGTGAGGAGGTTTATTGAAACCAGCACCTCCTCCGTCATGGGAAAGACACTGCATCTCACGGCCCTCAGAAAGGACGGCGAAGAGTTTCCAATAGAACTGGGGCTTTCCTATTTTGAGCTGGAAGGCACCGTGACATTTACGGCCATTATTCGGGACGTCTCTGAGCAAAAGAGGCTGGAGCAGAGGCTGCTTCGCTCAGAAAGGCTTGCAGCCGTGGGAGAGGCCGTAGCCCATGTTGCCCATGAGATAAAAAATCCCTTGATGATCATTGGGGGTTTTTCGCACCAGATCCGCAAGTACCTTCAAGATGAAAAGGCCATCCAAAAAGTGGACATGATCTTGGAAGAGGTGGAAAGGCTTGAGAGGCTCGTAAGGGAGCTGGGAGATTTCACAAAAGAATATCAACTCCTCAAGCGCCCAGCCCGCATCAATTCAGTCATAAAGGATGTGCTCAAAATAATGGCAGAGGCCTATCCCGGCGAAAAGTACCGCTTCCTTGGGGACCTTGCCCCCGACATTGGGGAAATTTATTGTGACCCTGACAAGTTAAAACAAGTCTTCATAAATATATTAACCAACAGCATCGAGGCCATGGAGCAGGGCGGGACGGTAATGGTCGCCACCCGGGGGGTGCCGGGGGGTGTGGAAATCCGCATAAGTGATGAAGGAAGCGGTATTGATGAAAAGGATCTGTTAAAAATTTTTGAGCCCTTCTACACCACCCGGGAAAGGGGCTCTGGCCTGGGGCTGGCTATTTCTTACAGGATCGTAGAGGCCCACCGGGGGGACATTTGGGCCCAAAGCGGGCAAGGCAGGGGGGCCACCTTTATAATCCGCCTCCCCAAGCAATAGTCTCTTCTGCATTATATGTTTTATATCAAAGGAACTTGGGGCCGATCTTGTCCTGGCCAGGGATCTTTAGGTCCCTTAAGATCATTAACGTGGAAGTGCCATGGGCTACCAGAGTGCCTTTGTGGTCTTCCACAAAGGCCTCGGCCAGACACAGGGTCTTTCCCACCCTTATGCTCTTTCCCTTGGCTATCATGCGCCCTTCTTTCACCGGCGCCAAATAATTCAACTTCATCTCCACAGTGGTAAGGCCCACATCGCCGTCCACCTGGGTCCAAAGGGCCCAGAAACAGGCTGCATCCACTATGGATGCGTGCACTCCCCCGTGGACCATGCCATAGGGCTGCATGTGCTTTTCCTGGATTTCCACTTCCAGGTGGGACTTGCCCCACTCTAATGACTTAAGCTCAATGGACAGCAGCCCGAAATAGGGGCATGTGTTTACACGCTCAAACACCTTTGAAAGGTAATCAGGATTCAATCTTTTTGGCTCGTTCATCACTCTTCTCCTAGTATCGGCGTATTAACTGCCTCCTTGGACGCCCAGACCCTGTCTCGCTCTATTATATGGACCACCTTCCATCCCTTGGCCTCCAAGTCCCTGGCAACCTGCAGCCTGTGACACTTCCACGGAAACCTCTCAGCACACACAAGCACGACCGGCTCCCTTCTGGAAATCTCCTCCACTTGGGCTAACCCTTTTAAGTATGACTCGCTCTTCCTGTAAGATTCATATCCCTTGGCCCTGAACCCTCCCAGTAGATCCCCCAGCCATATGTAATCCAGTCCTTGCCATTTGCAGGCCTTTTGCAGGGATTCCTTGGAGAAATGTGGATAGCGGTGGCTTTTGGGAAACCTGCGAATATCAACAATTGCCTTTATCCCATACCCGTTCAAAAGCCTGAAAAATTCATCTCTAGAGCGCGTGCTAGTGCCCACGGTGTGTATGACCCTGGCCTTGGCCATTGATTTATCCGGTTCAAAGGGATCCCCAGGAGGAAACAGCCCCTTTATCTCAAGTAAGGGGCCCACTGCTTTGCCACCTGTGCTGCGTAGCCTTGGGGGACGCCTTTCATTATCCTGTTGTGCCCTGGTAACAATATTTCTATCTCCAGGGAGGCAAGCCTCATGAGGGAGTCCTTAAGCTGTGGCCCGCTTGCCCCAAAGAGATCAAACCTACCGATCGCATAGTCTGCATAAAGCGTGTCGCCTGGAATCAAGATTTTTCTTTGGGCCTCATAGAGGGCAATACTCCCAGGAGAGTGGCCCGGGATGTGGAGCACCTGCCAGGTGGTCCCGCCAAGGAACAATTCGTCGCCGTCCTTCAGCTTTCTTTGGACCTGAAAGGTGAATACGCCATCCTTCAGGCCATATTGGGCCTGGCACATGCCCTTGAACATATCCATTCCATATACCACCCGCTCATCGCCCTCCTCCAGTGCCTGGGCCTCTGATTCATGGACCCAGAGTTCTGGGCTGTCCAGCGCTTCTCTCAGTTCTGGCAGGCAGCCAATGTGATCCAGATGGCAGTGGGTCATGATGATTCTTTTTATGGCCTTTGGGTCAAAGCCTAAGGCCTCCAAGCGCCCCACCTTGTATCCAGTCTTGCCCATGAGACCTGCATCGATCAAGGTCACATCATCTGAGCCAGGCTCACCCAGCACATAAACATGGGAGTCGGGAATAAACTCGTCCTGCCCTTGTATAAAATACACCCCTTCTTCCACTTGCATATCCATTTTTCCCCTTTCAGAATTTAGGCGACCATAACCCTGCACCGATCTTTTTTCAAGCCCTAGCTCACCCACCTACTCCCTTTTTACCGCAACGCCCTTCGGTTAACTCCGCAAGTTATTTTATTATCCGTAGCCCCGTCACATTCTCCTCCAAGCTTGCCTACCCCTCATCTTGCTGTTTGACTTCCTGGCTCTCTTGCCATGTTCTTTCCTTCCCTTCGGTCTAGCCACTTTGTGGAAATGCTAATAGGTTGATTCGTGGTATTGGCCGGGCGCTGGGAAATATGCCGGAACGCACTCTGGTGGCGAATCTTTTTGCATCTTCAACCTTTATCCCTGCCACACAACCCATCAGGAGGGTAAACTTCCCCTTTTCTGCATAAATTCCTGGGTGCTGAGAGCCGACAGGTGACAGCTTCTTTGACCGTGGCTGTCAAAAATAACGGGGGAGGGTTATTATAAAGCTGGTTTCCACCATAAATAGAGCTGGATGAAGCTTACCCCCGCCTGCCGCGCAGGCGGTTTGAAATTGCAAGGCTCATTTGTGATGGTTTTAAAGAAATTGACAAAAAAATGAACAGAGGGTATCAATAGTACTTTATTATACGATTATACGCAGGCAGAAGAAAGGAATACGTACCGATCTTGTTGGCCGGAGACGGGAAACCGAAGCACATTTTAGAGGTAAATGGGTTACGGAAGACATTTGGGGGGCTTACGGCTGTTGAAAATCTCGATTTGCGGCTGGAATACGGGGAGCTCCGATGTATCATTGGCCCTAATGGATGTGGCAAGACCACCCTGTTCAACCTCATCACCGGCAACCTCAAACCCACGGCGGGGAGAGTAATCTTTGAGGGCCGGGAGATCACGGCATGGCCGGTTCCGGAAATCAGTCGGCTTGGAATTTACAGGAAGTTTCAAGTCCCCTCTGTGTTTGAAGGATTGACCGTCTATGAAAACATGAGGATCCCGTACTTCGCCCGGATGAAACCCTCCATATTGGGCCGCTCCAGCGTCTCAAGAAACGAACATCAAGAAATCATGGAATTGCTCGAACGGGTTAATCTCGCAGGGCAGGCGGGTGAACTTGCTGGGAATCTTGCCCATGGGCAGAAGCAATGGCTTGAGATCGGAATGGTTCTGGCCAGCCGCCCGAGGCTCATGCTCCTTGATGAACCGACCGCCGGGATGACAATAGCCGAAACAAAGATCACGGCGGACCTGGTCCAGGAGATCTCGGAATCGTCAAATATCAGCGTAATGGTCATTGAGCACGACCTGGGTTTCGTGAAAGAGGTGGCCCGGAAAATAACTGTAATGTACAAGGGAAGTATCTTTCGGGAAGGGACTTACGAAGAGATCCAGGCAGATAAAGACATTCATGATATTTACCTCGGGAGGCACCGGTGATGCTCCGTGTCCAGGGCCTTGAGGCCTCTTACGGCGAGAGCCTTGCCCTTCAAGGGGTCGATCTCTCTGTTGAGATAGGGGAGATCAAGGCCCTGATGGGAAGAAACGGGATGGGGAAAAGCACCCTCTTGAAGGCCATCATGGGGTTGGTGAAGATCAGGCGTGGTGAGGTGGCAGTAGAAGGAAGATCCGTTACGGGAATGCCAACCTTCCAGATTGCCTTGGAAGGGGTCGGTTATGTTCCCCAGGGGCGGGAGATCTTTGCCTCGTTCAGTGTCCTGGAGAATCTCCGCGTTGGCTTGCTGAGATTTCCCAGGGCTGAGCGGGTGATCCCAAAGGAGATCTACGACTATTTCCCCTTGCTAAAAGAACGGGAAAATCAGCGGGCAGGGTCGTTTTCCGGCGGGCAGCAACAGATGCTTGCCATTGCCCGGGCCCTTGTGGGGAGGCCGAAGCTTCTCCTGCTCGACGAGCCCTCGGAAGGGATTCAGCCCTCCATTGTCGAGGAAATCGCTGAAATTCTTAAAAAGATTAATCAGGAGACCGGGTTGACCATTCTTGTCGTGGAACAGAACATCAATATGATTTCCGACATTGCCGATTCGTGTGCCTTCATGGAGAAAGGGCGGATCGCCTATGCGTGCGCTATGGAGGAGATTATGCGGGATGAATCCATCATCACACGGTACATGAGTGTCTGATGAGCGCCGCAGTTCAGATTCTCAATGGATTGAATTATATCCTTGTGCTCATTCTGGTGGCCATGGGACTGGTCATCATCTTCGGGCTGATGAACGTCATCAACATGGCCCATGGGGAGTTTTTCCTCCTCGGGGCCTATACCGTGGTGCTGACCTCTAAGATGGGCCTGGGGTTCTGGGTCGGGTTCATCTTCGCCCCCATCCTTGTCGGGCTTCTTGGAGCGATTTTGGAGGCCGTCCTCGTGCGGAGGCTATACCACCGGATCCTCGATACCATCCTTGCAACTTGGGGAGTGAGTATCGTCATAAAACAGGGAATCATCCTCACCTTTGGCCCGGAGGGATTGATGGTCAAACCCCCTATGCCGGAGATGGTGACCTTTGCGGGAATTTCCTATCCTTCCTACAGGCTTTTCATCATGGGGGTGGCGCTGTTCGTGATCGCTGCGACCTTTTACCTTTTCCTGAAAACTGATTTCGGATTGGGGGCCCGGGCCGTCATCGCCAATCCCAACATGGCCGCCTCCCTTGGAATAAACACCCGGCGCATGTACCTCACCACGTTTTCCCTCGGCTCAGCCATTGCCGGGCTGGCGGGGGCGACCATGGCCCCTTTGATGAGCTGTGATCCACACATGGGATTGGGTTTTTTCATTCCCGCCTTCCTGGCCATCCTGGTAGGCGGAGCGAGTTCCCTGGGAGGCATCCTTGTTGGGGGCGGCGTGATTGGCGGGGCCCAAAACGCCATTTCATCAGTTTACTCACCTGTGGTTGCCCAAATCGTCGTCTTCTCCCTGGCCATCATTATAATCCGAATGCGGCCGGAAGGCATACTTGGAAGGAAGGCCCGTGATTAAAGAGTCCCGGACATACATGCTGATTCCCGGGATTCCCCGGCTCCTGGTGCTTGCATTCTTTCTTTTGCTCCCTTTCGTGGGAAACCTCTACCTCGTCAACCAGTTTACCCTCCTGCTGGTATATGGCATGTTCGCCATGAGCCTCTCTCTCCTTTGGGGATATGTGGGCCTGTTGTGCTTCGGCCATGCCGTCTTTTTCGGCCTGGGGGCTTACATCATGGCCATGGTGACAAAGCAGATGATCCCCGGCATGGACGGCATCTTGTCTTCCAGCTTGGCAGGGATCCTGGCGGCGGTGGGGTTTAACGCCCTCTTTGCACTTATCCTGGGGTGGTTCCTTTTTTATGGGCGGCTTTCAGGCCCCTATCTCGGGATCGTGACCCTGGCCATCAGCGTACTGGTGGAAAGAATCTTTATTAACTGGTATTACACGGGAGGTTACAACGGGATCAGCAGCGTACCTGCACTGTCTTTTGCGGGGTGGGAATTTTCCGATCCCAGGCATTTGTATCTGCTTGTTTTTGTATTGTCCCTTTGTGCCTACCTCTTTTTGAGGCGGGTGGTCAACTCCCCTTTCGGTGCGATTATCTCCGCGATAAAGCATAACGAGGCGAGGGCTGAATCCTTTGGATTTCACGCCACGAAGTACAAGATCAAGGTTTTTGCTATTGGAGCCTCTGTGGCAGGGCTTGCCGGTGCCTTGTTTGCGGCGGCGGCCGAGTTCGTAAGCCCCACTGAGTTGGGGTTTAAGATGTCCACTGAGGTGCTAATTTGGACGGCGCTGGGAGGACGCGAGGGATTGATAGCCTCTTTCATGGGAGCAGTAACGGTGAAACTCCTGGAGAATTATCTCTCCGAGGCCCTTTCAGAGTACTGGGTACTGATCATCGGGTTTATCTTTCTCCTGAGTGTGATCTTTTTTCCTCAAGGGCTTTTCGGGAGGCTTTTAGAAAACAGAAACAAGGGCTGGAGCGTGACGTCCCCGCAAAGGTCCAAAACCAAAAAGGAGGGAAGGGTATGTTGAGAAAAAGTTTGGTCGTATTTTTGGCGATAGGGCTGGCTGGAGCGTTATTCATTATGGGAGGAGTTCCCGCCTCCGCGGCAAAGGATTCCATCAAGATCGGAGTAGTGTTGCCCTTGTCGGGCGGATTTGAGATCTACGGAAAACTTGGCCTGCGGGGGGCGAAAATGGCCGTTGCGGAGATCAACAAGGCCGGGGGGGTTCTCGGGCGCAAACTGGAACTTGTGATCCTCGACAACAAAACCGATCCAAAAACAGCGGTCGCAAACACGAAAAAGGCGATTCTGAAATATGGCGTGGTAGCTGTACTCGGCCCTGTCAGCTCTGCCGCGCGGGATGCGATGGTGCCCGTCGTGGTCAAGTATAAGACACCTCTTCTATACGGGATCGACTATGAAGGAGGAACATGCAACCGTTACGTGTTCTTATACAGTGCTATTCCGGATCACGATATAGACAAGCTTATTCCCTGGATGGGCGAGCATTACGGAAAAACCTTTTATGTCTTTGGTTATGACTACGTTTGGCCCCACAAGATGACCGAGGCAATCAAGCGCAATGTGAAGAAAATCGGTGGGGAGATCGTGGGTATTGAGTACACGCCTTTCGGCGTTAAGGATTTTGCCCCTACGATCAACAAAATCGCCAAGAGCGGCGCAAAGGTCTTGATGCTCATCGTGCCCGGTGCTGATGGATTTACCTTTATCAAGCAGTTTACCGAGTTCGGGCTCAAAAATAAAATCAAGATCGTGGCCCTGGCAAGCGATGAAAACTATCTCAAGGCCCTGACCCCGGAGCAATTGGAGGGAATCTTCACCGCC
>JAMOVZ010000336.1 GCA_027061865.1 Desulfobacterales bacterium | reverse complement strand
TGGACAGCTAAGGCCCGATTCTGCCGATTTTGTATGGGTTACAGGCAGCGGAGTTGCAGGAGTTCACAAGAGGAGGAAATAGGGGCAAGTGTCTCACCATCATGAACCCGAGTTTAGCTTTTGTCCGGTCTGCGGAGCGGGGCTGGAGAGGAAACAACTTAAGGCGGGAGAGCCTAAACGGCTGGTATGTAAGGCATGCCGGTTTGTCTTTTACCAGGATCCGAAAGTGGTTGCCTGTGCCGTGGTGGAGATAAACGGAAGGGTGGTGTTGCTAAAAAGGGCGATCAATCCGCAAAAAGGGAAATGGGTTATCCCAGGCGGATATGTGGACAGGGGCGAGCCTGTGGAGAGGGCTGCGATAAGAGAGGTAGGGGAGGAGTGCGGGCTAGGGGTGGAAGTGGAGCGCCTATTAGGTGTTTATTCTTATGAAGGCAGAACAGCAGTGGTGGTGGTCTATCTTGCCAAGAGGGTATCGGGCAAGTTGAGCGCTAAAGACGAGACCTTGGAGGCCTGCACCTTTTCAGTGGATGAAATTCCCTGGGGCGAGCTTGCCTTTCAGAGCACTGCGGATGCCCTGAAAGATTATTGCAGATTGAAAGGCAAAGAGTTTCCAAAAGAGGCATGAGGAGACCTGAAAATGAATCTGGAGCCCATATCCATAAGTGAGCTTTCAAAGGAAAGGCTGACAAGTATTCTCCAAAGATCAATGGAAGATATCTCTTCAATCTATGAAGACATGCGTAAGATAGTCCAGGATGTGAAAACAAGGGGGGACGCCTCCCTTGTTGACTCATGCAAGGAATACAAGGAATCGGTCTCCCAACAAGACTTGGAGGTTAGCCCAGAGGAGATAGAAGAGGCCTACAACCTTGTGGAGCCCAGTGTGATTGGGGCATTGAAAGAGGCCGCCAAAAACATCGCAGCCTTTCATCAGGCTCAGTTGGAAAAGGAGATGTGGGCCGTGGAGGTAAGGCCAGGGATAATGGCTGGCAGGGTGGCACGGCCCATTGAGCGGGCAGGCTGCTATGTGCCTGGAGGCAGGGCCTCATACCCCAGCACCGTTCTCATGACCGTGATTCCTGCAAAGGTTGCAGGAGTGGACATGGTGGTTGCCACAACGCCTGCCATGGAAGGCATGAAGGCAAATCCCGCCACCCTTGTTGCGGCCCACATCTCAGGGTGCGACAGGATCTTCAAGGTGGGGGGGCCTTGGGGTGTAGCTGGGCTTGCCTTTGGCACTGAAACCTTGCCCAAGGTGGACAAGATCGTGGGCCCTGGCAACAAGTATGTTACAGCCGCCAAGATGCTGGTCTATGGGATGGTGGATATCGACTCCCCTGCTGGCCCAAGCGAGGCCTTGATACTGGCAGACGAGACCGCACGGGCGGACCTGGTGGCCTGGGATTTCTTGAGCCAGGCCGAACATGATCCGGATTCGGCCGCCGTCTTGGTCACTCCATCCTGGGAACTGGCCCATGCGGTTTGCGCAAAGGTTTCAGAGCTTGTCAAGGGCCAATTGCGCCAGGAGATAATAAACGAGGCCCTTCAGAAGCACTCGCAAGTCTTGGTGGCCGGTGACATGGACGAGGCAATAGCATTTGCCAACGACTACGCCCCGGAGCACCTGGAGATCATCACCCGTGATCCCTTTGAGGTGCTCCCACGCATAAGGCATGCAGGTTCAATCTTTTTGGGGCCTTATTCCCCTGTGCCTGCAGGTGACTATGCCTCTGGCACCAATCATGTGCTTCCAACATCCAGGTGCGCCCGCATGTTCTCAGGACTCTCCGTGGATGATTTCATCAAGAAGCCAACTTTTCAATACCTGAGTCGTGATGGCCTAAAATCGCTCAAAGACGTTGTAGCTAGCCTTGCCAGGGCCGAAGGCCTAGAGCTTCATGCCCGGTGCGTGGAGGCCCGCTTTGAATAGGCGAAGAGATATGGGTGGATTTCAGGTCTTGACACGGGGGCTTGTCATTTATCATGATATCGGCGACACGGTGAAAGTGGCATCTGATCTAAAAGGACTATTACTAATTAATTCAGAGGAGGTTTGTGATGGTTGAAATCAAAGGATACAACATGCCAGATGAGCTTTACTACCACAAGGAACACAGTTGGGCCAGGGTAGATGGAAACCGGGTCACTGTGGGCATGACAGACTTTTTCCAAAAAGAGGCAGGCGATATCGTGTTTGTGGACCTGCCCGAGGAGGAAGACGAGGTAGAGCAGGGAGAGGTTTGCGGCAAGATACAGTCCCGCAAGTGGATAGGCAAGCTGGTCGCTCCAGTGTCAGGCGAGATAGTTGAAATCAATGAGGAGCTGGAAGAGGACACCAGCCTGATTAACACCGATCCATACGGAAAAGGCTGGATATTGGTGATTGAGGCCAGCAATCTGGAAGAAGAATTGGGCAACCTGATCCACGGGGCGGAAGCAGTCACCAAGTTCATAGAAGAAGAGATCAAGAGGGCCGAAGAGGAGAAGGCAAAGGCTTAAGCACTGAATGATGATGAAGTGGCGTTTGTTCAAGGAAACGGGCCGGCCCCTCTCCACTGCTGAAGGGCTTGCAATAGACGACACCTTGCCCCGCTCGGTGGACCAGCACGGCTCTCCTCCCATATTGCATCTTTATACCTTTGTCCCTTCGGCCATCGTAGGCAAGTACCAGGATATTGAGGCGGCATTAAAGCTTGAGAGGTGCAAGGCCCGGGGAGTGGAATACAACAGGAGGGCTACGGGCGGGGGCACAGTGATCATGGGCCCGCAGGTGGTGGCCCTGGGCCTGGGGATCAATCTGGACTACCCAGGTATCAAAAACGGTGTGAGCGGGGTGTTCGAGTCCCTGAGCCAGGTCCTTTGCGCCGCCGTTTCTCGTTTCGGGGTAAAGGCAAGGTTCAGGCCAAGGAATGACCTGGAGGTTGAGGGCAAAAAGCTTGCAGGGCTTTCTGCTGCAGCGGAGTCAGGCAAGGCTCTTTTATTTCACACAAGCCTCTTAGTTGACTTTGATATCGGGCTGATGCTGGACATTATGAATACCCCCCTTATCAAGATCCAGGACAAGGGCTACAGCTGCTTCAGCCAGCGGATTACCACTTTTGGACAGGAGACGGGAAAAAGGCTTTCAGTAACCGAGGTCATGGATGCCATCCAAGAGGCCTTTGAGGAGCATTTCGGCATCCAGTTCACCCAAGACCGGCCTGATCCTTGGGAACAGGAATGTATCTCCCGCCTGATCAAGGAGAGGTACACCAACAAGGACTGGATCTTCTCCCACAAGCACCCCAGGGCCAGGATGGGGGTAGGTAGGGTCAAGACAAAGGGAGGGCTTCTCGAGATCTACCTCTCATTGGCTGGCGGCTCGATAGAGAACCTGGTGATCACGGGGGATTTTTTCTCCACCACCGAGGCGGTCCAGAGGATAGAAAGCGAGCTCAAATGGACCTCGGCCAGGCGGGAGGCTATTGAAGAAAAACTTGGGGCCATCTGGAAGCCTGACATGATATATGGGTTGGATGTTCCCACCCTCGCCTCTGCCATTCTCCAGGCTAAGGAAAATCAGGTAAGGCTGTGATGAGGAGCAATTTTAGGCAGAGCCCGGATTACGCAAAGATGAGCCTGGCCACCGCCATCTCCCTTGGACTCATCCAAGGGAGGATGTACAGAGGCGCTGTGAACCGCTGCGTAAATCTCTTGGTGCACTACCAGGAAGGGTGCTCAGCCAATTGTGCTTACTGCGGGCTCGCCAAAAAGAGGCCGGGCACATACGAGGAAAAGAGCTTTATTCATGTGGACTGGCCCATATATTCCATGGACGAGATAGTGGAAGCCATCAACCGGGCCCCAGCATATGTGAAACGCTCTTGCATTTCCATGATCACCAATGGCAAGTGCCGCTCCCATACAAAGAGCATGGTGAGGCGCCTCAGCCAGGAGACCCGCATACCTGTTTCTGTGCTGCTTGCTCCCACAATACTGAGGCGAGGCGACCTGGCGGAGCTAAAAGAGAGCGGGGCTGACAAGGTGGGGATTGCCGTTGATCTGGCAACAGAGGCCTTGTTTGACAGGTACAGGGGCAAAGGGGTTTCAGGGCCCCACAGATGGGAGCGTTACTGGGAAGTGCTGGAAGAGGCCCTGGAGGTGTTTGGACACCCCAATGTGGGGGCTCATCTGATGGTGGGCATGGGCGAGACAGAGAGGGAAATGATTGCCCTTATGGACAGGCTTTACGACATGGGCGTGATGAACCACCTCTTTTCATTCTTTGCTGAAGAGGGCTCGGCCATGTCTGGCTGGCCCCAACCCTCCTGGGGAACCTATCTAAGGGTCCAGCTTGCTAGATACTTAATAGAGGAAGGGCTTTCACGTTATTCAAAAATGGAGTTTGGCTCCCAAGGCCAGGTGGTGGATTTCGGTATCCCCAGCATGCAATTAGAGGAAATAATACACAGGGGAGAGCCATTTATGACTACCGGCTGCCTAGGGCCAGACGGCCAGGTGGCCTGCAACCGCCCTTTTGGAAATTGCCTCCCAGATGTTCGGCAATGGAACTATCCCTATCCCCCCAATGAGGAAGAACTAACATTAATTAAGCAACATCTCTTTGCCTCAGTTTGATCCTGTAAACATCCCTTGATCCCTTTCAAGGGCTGATTATGGGGTTATGTTGATGGAGAGAGAAAAATGAATAGAAATTTTTTTTGACATAAGGTAAGCTAAATGTTAAAAAATTAATTTCTTTGGCAAAGGGCCGTTAGCTCAGTTTGGTAGAGCAGCGGACTTTTAATCCGTTGGTCACAGGTTCGATTCCTGTACGGCCCACCAGGTATTAGAGGACCTTTTGGGGCGGAAGCCCCGGCGGTGGCCAACCAAGCAAACACGCGTCCCCATCGTCTAGCCAGGTCCAGGACACCGGCCTTTCACGCCGGCAACAGGGGTTCAAATCCCCTTGGGGACGCCAATCTTTAATACCTAGAGATTCGGAAGCTGCCGTGGATCCCAAGCTTCTCGTGCCCACACCCGATATTCTCCCTGCCCCATGGTGGTTTTTTTATCTGCTTTCTACACTTACCTTTACCCTTCACATCATTCTTGCCAATATCCTGGTCGGCGGCGGGCTGTTCTTATTGTGGGGCTACCTCAGAGGGAGCCTTTCCCCTGAAGAAGAGGCTCTACATAGGGAGGCCGGAAGGATTATGCCTCTTGTCATGGCCTTTACTATCAACCTTGGCGTCCCTCCCTTGCTGTTTCTCCAGGTCATGTACGGGCAGTTTATATATGTAAGCTCGGTATTGATGGCCGTCCCGTGGCTATCCATATTCGTGCTTCTCATAATCGCCTACTACGGACTCTACCTTTACTACTATAAGTTCGGAAAACTCGGCTCTGCCAGAGGCTGGGTTCTGGGCGTCTCCGTCTTCCTCATGCTGGCCGTGGGATTTCTTTATACAAATAGCCTGCTCCTCATGATAGACCCCGATGCGTGGCCTAACTACTTCAAGCACCCAGGGGGGACCACCCTCCACCTGAACGAACCCACCTTGATTCCCCGCTATCTTCACTTCCTCGTATCTTCTTTTGCACTGGGCGGGTTAGCGGTGAGCCTCCTTGCCTGGTGGCGGGCAAGGAAGGGGGAATCAGGCTGGGAGACCGTTTCTGGCAAGGGCCTGGTGGTATTTGGAGTGGCTACTATCTTTCAGTTTGTTATTGGCGGTTGGTACCTTGGGGGTTTGCCCAGTGAGGCCTTGTCCAAGATCTTTCTTGAGAGCAAAGTGGCGTTTCCTGTCTTTTTCGTGGCGATAATGGTGGGCTTTGCCTCTATCTTTTTCGCCTTTAACAATATGCCGTGGCATACGGCAGCGTGCGCCTTTTTGACCATTCTGCTGATGGTGATTTTCAGAAACGCGGTGAGGGGAGCTTACCTGCAGCCATATATGAGCTTGTATGAACCAGAAGTGTCTACCCAGTTTGGGGCGGCGGCCATGTTTGTATTGGCCCTAGCCTTGGGAATCGGAACACTAGTGTATCTATCGAAACTTGCGCTTAGATCAGGAAGGGAGCCCTAGGGCGATGAATTATCCGGTTTGGGAGATACCGTGGTTTGGAGGCGGCCTGCCTGTGGCATTGATTGCCACCTTCCATGTCTTTATCTCCCACTTTGCCGTAGGGGGCGGTCTGTTTCTGGTGCTCACGGAGACTTACGGTTACAGGAGCGGAGATTCCAGGATCGTTGAATACGTCCATTCCCATACCAGATTTTTCCTGCTTGTAACCATGGTGCTTGGAGCCCTGAGCGGGGTAGGGATCTGGCTCGTGATCTCTGTTTTAAATCCGGCTGCCACCTCCCTTTTGATTCATACATTTGTTTTTGCATGGGGAACCGAGTGGGTCTTCTTCCTGGTGGAGATCCTCTCCCTCCTGATCTACTACTACACCTTTGGCAAGATGAAGCCTCGCGACCACCTCATCGTAGGGTGGGTTTATTTTGGGGCAGCATGGCTATCCCTTTTCATGATAAATGCCATAGTGGCATTCATGCTCACTCCTGGTCAGTGGCCCGAGACCAAGAGCTTTTGGGACGGGCTTTTCAATCCCAGTTTTCTGCCGTCCCTGAGCTTGAGGACATTCATCGCCCTGATACTTGCAGGCACATATGGGCTAATAACCTCCACCAGGATTGCTGAAGATGATTTGAGACAAAAGATGGTGCGCTACTGTGCCATCTGGCTGGTGGTGCCGTTTGTCCTTCTTGTCCCTTCGGCCTGGTGGTATTTGGAGTCCATCCCGCCGATCGCAAAGGAAATGGTCTTGGGCAGATCCCCCGAGATACCACCCTTTGCCAGGGCATTTGTGTGGCTTATCCCCTTTATGATCCTTGGAGGTCTGGTCCTGTTTGCAAGGCTGAAACGCTCTATCCAGACTGCCTTGGCGGTGGTTTTGCTGGTGCTGGCCTTTCTCCATATGGGTGCCTTTGAGGTGACGAGAGAGGCATCGCGGCGCCCATTCATTGTGCACGGCTATATGTATACCAATGGCATACTGATCTCCCAAATCCCTCAAGTAAAAGATAAGGGCATTTTGAAATCAGCCAGATGGAGCCAGAGCAAAGAGGTGACACAAGAAAATCGCCTGTTAGCAGGAAAAGAAGTATTTAAGTTGGTCTGTCTCGAGTGCCATACCCTTGGCGGGCCGAAAAATAATATCCTCCATCGTCTTCGTGATATCAGGCCGCAAGGGTTCCAAATCATCCTCTCTGAGATGGGGAAGAAACGCTCTTACATGCCCCCATTTCTTGGAACCAAACAGGAGGCCGAGGCCCTTGCCCACTTCCTCTTTCACGAGCTAGAAAAGGTCTCACAATAAAGCACACAGTGCAACTACTTGAGTTGGATACAGGCTACCTTGTGCTCTTTATCCACTGAAACGAGCTCGGGCAGTGTGGAGCGGCACTGGGGAATAATGTCAGGACAGCGGGGGTGAAAGGGACAGCCTGGAGGCGGATCAATAGGGTTGGGGATCTCGCCGGCCACGGGTTGGCGGCGTTTGCCGGTCATTTCTACATCTGGCACGGTTTCCAGGAGCAGGCGGGTGTAAGGGTGACGAGGTGAGGTAAACAGAACATCTGCAGGTGCCACCTCACACAGCCGCCCTAAGT
>JAMOVZ010000335.1 GCA_027061865.1 Desulfobacterales bacterium | reverse complement strand
AAGCTTCGTTCATGGGCTTCATCCAGAATGATGGTGTCGTATGATCTTAGGAGCCTGTCCCTCTGGGCCTCGGCAAGGAGGATCCCGTCTGTCATGAATTTTATTCTGGTTTTTGGGCTTACCTTGTGGGAGAAGCGAACCTGATAGCCAACGAGCTCCTTTCCAGCCGGCCCAAGTTCCTCGCTCACCCTTTGGGCAACACTTATGGCAGCTATGCGCCTTGGCTGGCAGCAGCCTATGATTCCCTTGCTTCCCCGCCCGGCAGCAAGACAGATCTTTGGCAGTTGGGTCGTCTTTCCTGAACCCGTCTCTCCTGTGACGAGGATAAGGGGGTTCTTCCTTACGGCCTCTACCAGCTCCCCCCACAGGGAGCAAATTGGCAGACCACTGTTACATCTAATGTCTTGAGTCAAATCAGAGGAGCTGGCTGAGATATGGGTTGGTTCTTTTCTGACCTCCCAATGTGTCAGTGGGTTTTGGACCATAATCATGGCCTGGAAGCACTAAGGTGTCGTCTGGAAGGGGAATGATTTTTGTTTTAAGGGACTTCATTAAAAGATCGTAATCCCCACCTGGAAGATCTGTTCTGCCAATTGCATCAATAAAGAGGGTGTCTCCGGTGACTACAACACCGTGGCCATAAAGACATACTGACCCTGGAGAGTGACCAGGTGTATGTAAAACTTCGAAAGAAAGGTTGCCAACCTGAAGCCTCTGCCCATCTTCAAGGTAGCCATCTGCAGGGGGCGCTGGCTCAAAGCCCCACGCCCTAAACATAGCTACTATTGATGGTTGGCGAAAAAGCTCATCATCGGCCTTATGCATCAAGACCGGAGCACCTGTCAGCTGCTTCATCCTTTCATTTCCGCACGTATGGTCTGGATGACCGTGGGTGTTTACTATGGCTATGAGCTCAAGCCCCAGATCCTCAATGGCCTTGGCAAGGTGATCCTCGCTACCAGCTGGGTCCACTATGATGGCCTTTGATGTATCCTTGCAGCCCATTATATAGGCTCGAACCTGTAGGGGCCCTACGGTAAACTCCCTAAGTATCATTTTTAGATGCCTCCCGCTTGAGTTTCTGACAATAACTGCCGGCCGATAATCCGGCTACGCAACCCTCTCCAACTGCCTTAGCCATTTGATACGGTGGACCGCATATATCTCCAGCGGCAAAGATTCCCGGGACATTAGTGGCCTGGTTTTTATCTGTCACAATGTGGGTGAATTTTTCTGGGTCTAGTTGCACGCCAAGAAAAGCAGCTAGCTCCATGGCTCCCTTGGCTCCAAGCTCAATGAAGAGTCCGTCAACATCTAATCTAGTCCCATCATCAAGGATGACCGCCTTTAAGGAATCATCCGCTTCCAACTCTTTGATTTTTCTAGGGGAATGAATTTTGACCTTACTTGAATCAAGGGTCTCTTTTAGGGTTGGGTTTATATCAAGACCACTGGTGATCAAATGCACATTTGAAGCTATATCCTTCAAGGTAAGAGCGCCATGGACTGCTGCACTTCCATTACCAAAGACAGCCACATTAGCATCTTTATAAAAATTGGCGTCACAATCAACACAGTAACTAACACCTTTACCCACTAGGTCCTTTTCACCCTTTAGCCCTAGACCTTTACGACTTACTCCCGTGGCCATGATAAGGGCCAAACAGGAAAAAGTAGATTGAGACTCTGTTTCTACCTTAAAACCTCCAGAAGGGCCATGTTCTGTCTTGACGGCGTCCTCTGTAAGAAAGTCAACCCCAAAACCTTTGGCCTGTTTGATGCCTGCTTCAAGGAATTCCTTTCCTGTCTTCACCCCTTCAACGCAGCAGTAGTTTTCAATATGTGCCTTATATAAATTACTCGCCTCTGGCTTTCCAAGAACAAGCACGCTACATTTTTTTCGAACAGAATGAATGGCCGCCTGTAAACCTGCTGGTCCGCTTCCAAGAAT
>JAMOVZ010000334.1 GCA_027061865.1 Desulfobacterales bacterium | reverse complement strand
ATCGGGCCTTACTATATTGTGCCTCCACAAAGATACGCTTCTCTCAGGAGCCAAGATACCTCTGAACTTCGAAAAAATATAGTCGCCACTGCCAAGAGGTTTATAGGAGTGCCATACCGGTGGGGAGGCTCTTCTCCGGGAACCGGATTTGACTGTAGTGGTTTTACAATGGCTGTGTATCAGTTAAACGGGCTCTTGCTTCCCAGATCTTCCTGCATGCAATGGCTGGCTGGCACTCCTGTGCCCAAGGCCAAATTGAAAGAAGGAGACTTGGTCTTTTTTGCCACTTCGGGGAAAGGCAGGGTGTCCCATGTCGGCATATATGTGGGGGATGGGAAATTCATTCACGCCCCAGGAAGAGGGAAAAGGATTAGGACGGGCTTTCTTGAAAATCCCTATTTCAGGCCGAGATTCATAGGCGCCCGCACATACTTTTGATCTTTCCATGCCGCAGTAACCCCACCGGAAGCCCCGCCGGCCCAATTCTTGATAGCTGGATCTTCAGTCTTAACCCCGCACTACTTCAACTTCAGTTTATACTACTTAAAAGGGTTAGTGTAGTGAACCATATAAAATTATATACATTCTTCTTGACATCATTCCACAGCTGATTATTCTTTTACCATCATGTTTCCCATTCAAGACAGCATACCCAGGCGTTCCCCACCGCTCATGAACTGGGCCATTATGGCGGCATGCGGTATTGTCTTTCTGTTTGAGCTCTCTCTGCCCCCACATCTGCTGGAACGGCTCTTCTACATGTTTGGAGTGGTGCCAGTCCGTTACACGCATCCTGACTTTGCAGCATCTTTGGGGCTTGCGCCTAAGGCTGCATTACCCTTGTTCACTTGCATGTTCCTCCACGGTGGCTGGGTTCACATCATAGGAAATATGTGGACACTGTGGATTTTCGGAGACAACGTAGAAGACGAGATGGGGCCTCTGCGTTACCTCTTGTTTTACCTCTTTTGCGGGCTGGTGGCATCTTTTGTCCACATATATACCAATCCAACTTCTACAGTTCCCACTATTGGTGCCTCCGGGGCCATTGCAGGGGTCATGGGAGCCTATTATGTCCTGTTCCCTAGGGCCAGAATAATATTGATGATTCCCATTTTCTTTTTCCCTTTCTTCTTTGATGTACCAGCAGTCTTTTACTTGGCTTTCTGGTTCCTCGAACAGGTCTTCAGCGGGACATTTTCTTTACTTGCTCCAAGCCAGGGAGGAGGTATCGCCTTTTGGGCCCATGCTGGTGGATTTGTATGTGGCATGCTAACCCACAGGCTGTTCCTTCGCAAGGAAGTGTATAGGCGACGCTATCCTGATCATAACAGGCCGTGGGGAATGTTAGTTCCCAGAGACAGGTATTAGTGTTGCAATAAAGAGTTACGAATACTTTTAGTTAGACAGGAGAAGAGGCAAAATGACACCAATGGATATGTTTTGGATTTTTTTCATGCTGATAGCACTACAGCCCGTGCTTAAACAGCGGATGCTGGAGGCGGCAAGGCAGCGGGCGATAGCAAAGATAGAAAAAGAGCGCGGCTCCAGGGTGATATTACTGGTTCACCGGCAGGAGACGATGAGCTTTTTAGGTTTTCCAGTCATGCGTTTTATCGATATCAACGACTCGGAACAGGTAATCCGCGCCATTCAAATGACCGACCCTGACGTGCCCTTGGACATTGTGCTCCATACTCCTGGTGGACTTGTCCTAGCTGCTCTTCAGATCGCCCGCGCTGTTAAGGATCATCCGGGTAAGGTAACGGCCTTCGTTCCGCATTACGCCATGAGCGGGGGGACTCTCATAGCCCTTGCTGCAGACGAAATAGTGATGGATAAGCATGCGGTCCTTGGGCCAGTAGACCCCCAGATGGGCAATAGGCCTGCTGCCTCACTCGTTAAGGTCATAAAAGCCAAGCCTTTAGAGAAAGTGGACGACAACAGCATCGT
>JAMOVZ010000333.1 GCA_027061865.1 Desulfobacterales bacterium | reverse complement strand
GAGTCTTAAAATTTTGTGCTGTTGGTTTTGTCTTCATCCCTGCACAGGAGGCAAGTACCAAGGCCATCCCGAAGATAAGAATCGTTATCCAGATCAACTTCTTATTCATAATCAAACCTCCCTTTTAAGGGTGAACGGCCAAAAGATGCCAGCCATTATGCCAGCCATCTTTTCCTTCGTTTATAATGCTTCACATCCCTGAAGCTCTTACGACCTCCTTTACTGCTCAATCCCAGGTAGAAATCCTTAATATCTTCATTTTGCATAAGCTTCTCAGATGCGTCATCCATGACAATACGCCCATTTTCCATAACATAGGCATAGGGAGCCACATTCAAAGCCAATTTAGCGTTTTGCTCTACCAAGAGGATGGATATTTTCTCCTCCTTGTTGAGCCGCGTGATGATATTAAAGATCTCATGGATCAGTTTTGGGGCAAGGCCCATAGAAGGCTCGTCCAACAACATGAGTTTAGGCTCGGTCATGAGCGCTCTTCCAACGACCGTCATCTGCTGTTCTCCACCGCTTACAAAGCCGGCAATCTCATTCCGTTTCTGCCTCAACCGAGGGAAATAATGATAAACCAGCTCCAGGCCCTCTTTTACAGAGCCTGATTTGCGCAAATGTGCCCCTACCTTGAGGTTTTCTTCCACGGTAAGATGCTCAAACACACGTCGTCCCTCTATAACCTGGACGATTCCCATCTTGGCTATGTTTGCAGCCCTTTCATGATGGATGCGTTTCCCCTCAAATTCGATGCTCCCATCGGTGACCTCTCCGTCTTCGGTTTTAAGAAGACCCGAGACAGCCTTGAGGGTCGTGCTCTTACCCGCTCCATTAGCCCCCAACAGGGCCACTATGCCGCCCCTGGGCACCTCAATAGACACACCCTTGAGCACCAAGATGACCTCATGGTACCTAACCTCAATATTGTTGATGCGTAGTATCGATTCAGCCGCTTCCAAGAGCCTGCCCTCCTCCTTTTCTTACCAGCCGAGCCATTCCTTTTCCCATTTTTCAGGCCATCTTGCCTTGAGATCCACTCTCTCCACCTCTTGAAACTTCCCGTTTTTCCACATTTGCACTAGGCACCCTGTAGTGGGGCGATGGTCCGTAGAAGTGAAGGTGACAGGAGAGGCGCCCAGCCCTATGTCAAGCTTCCTGAATGTCTCAAAACCTTTCGTCATAATTCCATCACCGCTAAGATCTCCGGCCTTGTCAGCTCGCTTGAGTGCTTCCCAGAGGATAAGGGCATCACCCCAGGCCTGGACTGTACGAATCAACCTCTTGCTTTGAGGTATACCGGGGTGGTATTTTTTTGCTGACTCAATCACCTTGTCCATATTTTTGTAAGGCTGGCCAAAAAAGGCACAAGGGGTAGCACCCATAACGCCTTCGGCCGCTTCGCCGGCGAGCCTGGGCAGATTTTCGTCAAAACCCCAGTTGTTGATGATCCAGTCTGCACCAAGCCCCAGAGAATAGGCATCTCTAATAGTAGCAGATACACTCATGGTAGTATTGCCGTGCCAGCACAAATCGGGCTTGAATTTTTTGAGGGCCATGATCTGGCTCTTGGTATCCAAGGCAAATAGGGAGACGTCCTGATCCGAACCAATCTCGAAGCCCAGCATCTTGGCCTGATCTTTTATGGCCTTGATAGGCGCACTGCAGTAAGGTGAGGCAAACATGTATACACAAGCGAATCTGGGTTTCCTCTTTCCATAATCAGGATGCTTTGGCCACACTTTGTCAAACCATGCGGTAATACAGGCCCGTGCATTCGTGGAATAATCAGATGCAAAGAATAGGTTATACCGTGTCTTTTTTGGATCAGTCAGATGCGCGGAATAGGATGCAGAAACATAGGGTATCTTGTCCTTGTTAACAGTTGGAGACAGGGCCTCAGTATCGCCTGTTCCCCATCCCATGATGGCTACAACACCCAATCTCTTGAGGAGT
>JAMOVZ010000332.1 GCA_027061865.1 Desulfobacterales bacterium | reverse complement strand
CCCGATTGATACACCTTACATGATTGACATCAAGGACACAGTGGGCCTGGTGGCTGATGCAAAGAGGGCAAGGCTTTTGGGTTTCCAGGGAAAGCTGTGTGTGCACCCCTTGCAAGTGGGTCCCTGCAATGAGGTGTTTTCCCCCTCCAGAGAGGAGATTTCCCATGCAGAAAAGGTGGTTGAGACCTTTGAGAGGGCACGGGCCGGGGGTGAGCAGGTAGTTCAAATGGATGGCAGATTCATTGATCCTCCTGTAGTGGAGAGGGCCAAACAAACACTTGCTCTAGCACGCAAGTTGAATCATACATAGCCGAAGGAGGGGGCATTGGCTTCCAGTGAATTCATCCAAGTGATCATTGATCTTTCCGCCTGCCTTGGGACTGCCAAGTGCCGGGGGTGCATCAAGGTGTGCCCTGTTAATATTTTCGAGGAGGAGGCAGGGTATCCCAAGGTGGTTGAGGAAAACCAGGACGAGTGCACTCTTTGTAACCTCTGCATGGAGACATGCCGCCCCAAGGCGATAACCATCAAAAAACTTTACGAGTAGGTGCAGTTAATGGTTTCTGCGGCATTGGAGCATATTAATTTTAGGCCAAGTGTCCTGGTGGAGCAGGTCGCAGAGGCCTTGACACGCGCCATCCTTGAAGGGGTGCTCAAGGGAGGCGATCAGCTGGTTGAACAAAGGCTCCAAGAACAATTTGGTATCAGCCGCTCACCCCTTAGAGAGGCCTTCAGGGTGCTTGAGAAAAAGGGGCTAGTGGTCATCATTCCCCGGAAAGGCACCTTTGTCAGGACAATAACCCGCAAAGATATTGAAGATAACTTCCCGGTGCGCGCAGCCCTTGAAGGGCTCGCAGCCAGAGAGGCCCACGGGAAGATGGGGCAGGAAGACCTCAGGGCCCTAAACGATTCCCTACGCGGCATGAAAGAGGCCGCTGCCCGGGAAGATGCATTCGCCTACATGGAGCATCACATAAGGTTCCATGAAATTTTCATCAATGCCTCTGGCAATGATGTGCTGATAAATTTGTTGGGCAACCTCAGGATGCACAGCATGTGGCACCGCTTCTCATATAAATATTATAAAGAAGACTTTGACGCCTCATTGGCGGTTCACGGAAAGATCCTGGGGCTTTTCCAAGCCCCCGGATCACCCAGCGAAGAGGTGGCGCAAGTTGTCAGGAATCACATAGAGGTGGCCTTGGAGCGGTTCATGGCCTACCTGGAGGAACAAGAGGCAAGGGGTGAATAATTATCATCTTGCCCGAAAAGGGCCTTTCTTCATAGCTGCCTGGGTTCACAGGGCAACCGGCATCTATCTTGTGTTTATGTTGGCGCTCCTGTCGCTGGTGCAATTGGAGGCCCCTTATCATGGCTCGGCGCTTGACTCCATTCTGGCCTGGATGGCTAGCGTGCCCTTGATCTTTCACGCCTTAAACGGAGCCCGCCTCATGCTTTATGAATTCTACGGCAGGCGTGATGACAAGGAAATGCTTTACTGGGTCGGGGCGGTTTCCTGTTTATACCTGTTGGTGTTGGCAATACTGGCGGTTTCCAGCAATCAGTCCGTATCCCCGTTCTTCTTTTGGCTTGCAGCCTGCTCTCTGGCCCTAGTGGCGGCTTGTGCAATCAGGGCAAGGCTCCGGGGACTGGGCCATTCCCTCTTGTGGGTGCTCCAGAGGGTGACGGCTGCACTGTTGCTGGTCCTGGCCCCTTCATTTGCCATGTACGTTCACCTCCGCCCCATTGGCCCCCAGACGGGTTTTCAGGTGGCATTTGTCCGTGGAGTATATCTGCTGCTTCTAGGCTCAGCGCTGTATCATGCAGGCTATGGACTATGGTCAATCAGTGCTGATTACCTTGGCTCCAAGGTCTTGAGGGTAATAACGGGGGCGGCTGTCACACTGGCAATGCTTGCGGTGGGCTCGGCTGGGGTGAAAATTCTGCTCACTGGCTGAAAGGCTAAAATAGGATGGGCAAGAAGCTTCGGATTTCTTCAAAGACGGAATGTGACGCGCTGATAATTGGGGCAGGCGGGGCAGGGCTTCGCTTTGGCGTGGAACTCTTGGAGCACAAGCCAGGCTTAAAAATAGTCGCCGTCACCAAGGTGGGCCATCCACAGAAGTCCCATACAAATACGGCCCAGGGCGGATTGGCCGCGGTTGATCCTGAAGACCCTTTTGATGATCCCGTCTACCACATGTTTGACACTTGGAAGGGTTCTGATTGCAGCGCTGACCAAAACATCATCAAAAAGATTGTTGAATCTGCATGGGAGCAGGTCATCTGGCTTGAAAACCACGGCATGCATTTCAGCCGAAACGAAGAAGGAAGGCTGAGCAAGCGGACCTTTGGGGGCCATACGGTACGCTTTGGGGAGGCATCCGCCTTTAGGGCTATATATGAGGCGGACCGCACGGGCAAGGGCATCATGGATACCCTGTGGTTTGAGGCCCTAAAGGGGGGAATCAGTTTCCTGAATCAAAGTGTCGCCACTGAACTTCTCTTCAAAGGAAACAGGTGCGCAGGGGCCGTAATATTCAATCAAAAAAATGGGAAGTTTGTCACTGTGCTCTCAAAGGTAACCGTGCTTGCCACTGGAGGGAGCGGGCAGCTCTACCGTGTGACCACCAACTGCCGCCAGAATACCGGAGACGGGGTTGGGCTTACACTCAGGGCCGGCCTGCCCGTAATGGATCCTGAGGCCGTCCAGTTTCATCCAACCGGAATAGTAGGCCCAGGCATCCTTGCAAGCGAGACCCTCCGCTCGGTTGGCGGGATCCTCAGAAACAAGGACCTTGAGCCGTTCATGGAGCGTTATGCCCCTGCCATGAAAGAGCTTGCCCCAAGGGACCTGGTGGCAAGGGCCATTGAGAACGAGATCCGTGAGGGCAGGGGGGTGGTTAATCCAGACCATAAAATAGAGCACGTGTGGATAGACCTCCGCCACCTCTCTGATTACGTCCACGATGTCCAAATACCTGAAGTGTCTGGTTTCTTTAAGAAATTTGTAAACCTTAACCCCAAAAAAGACCTTTGCCCGGTTCGTCCCAGCAATCATTACCATATGGGCGGGATCCCCACCGATGAATTTGGCCGGGTCATGGCAGATAAAAGACGTCCCATCGACTCTTTGTTTGCCGTAGGCGAGTGTGCATCGGCAAGCTTTCATGGGTTTAACCGCTTGGGAACCAACTCGCTCCTAGAGCTGATAACCATGGGCAAATTTGCCGGCCAAAAGGCCTTGGAGTATCTTGACCAAGGAGTAGAGTCGCCAGAGGGAAAACCCGGGGAGAAGACCTTTGGGCTTTTTTCCCAGTTTCTTGAGGCCAACGGGAAAGAATCCGTATTTACCCTGCGCCGAGAACTTCAATCCCTAATGACGGAAAAGGTGGGAATCTACCGGAGAGCCTCAGGGCTGGAAGAGGCAATGGAGCGTATCAGAGAATTGAGGGAGAGAGCCATCCATGCTCCAATAGAAAACAAAAGCCTCCTCATGAACCAGGAATTGATTCTTCGCTGGGAGCTTGAGAACCTCCTTTGGCTGGCATTTGCCACAGCACGGGCTGCCCTTGAAAGAAAGGAGTCCCGGGGTGCCCACTTCAGGGAGGATTATCCTGAGCGCAGGGACGAGTATCACCACCACACCCTTGTCCGCATGGAGCGGTTTGGCCGACTGGAAATCTCAAGCAGGCCAATTGATATGTCCTTGTATAACAAAAAGGGCGCGCACTGGGAAAGGTTTGGTATCCTGGAGAGGAAGTACTAGAATGCAACTTGTTGGAATGAGGTTATGGCACAAAGCTATAAATTAAGGCTTGAAATATCGCGTTGGGATCCCGACCGCTCCAAGGGGTGGGTGCAAGGCTATGAAATAGAGGCTGGAGGGATCCTCAGGTTCACCGATGTCTTCAGGAAGATTAATGAAGAACTAGACCCAACCCTTGCTTGGAATTCTTCTTGTGAGCATGCTCAATGCGGCACCTGCTCTGTTCTGATAAACGGCCGGGCGATGCTGGCCTGCGAGTTGCTGGTGGAAAACGCGGTTGCCCAGTTCGGAACCACCAGGTTTAAAATAAGCCCGATAGGAGTTGCACCTGTGGTGCGCGACCTTGTGGTGGACCTCGAACATGCCTACGAACGGGTTCATCGCTCAAAGCCCTATGTGATCAAGCGGGTGGAGAATCCTTTGAAAGGCGGAGAGTACCGGGTGTCTCCGAGAACCTTGGACCGCTACGTTGAGGCAACCAGGTGTATCAACTGCTTCTGCTGTGCTGCTGTCTGCATCAGCAGCAATAAGGGCTTCCTGGGGCCCAATGCAATGCTGGCTAGCATTGTAAGGATGATGGACCCCCGCGAAGGTGAAAAAAAGGAAAGATTGAAGCTTCTTTACAGTGAACGCGGCCTCTACCGATGCCACACCTCAAAGGGCTGCTCCCATGTGTGCCCTAAAGGTATAGATGTGGCCCATTTCCTGGCCTTGGCAAAGCAGGGGGACTTCCAGGGAGGCCGACCAGCCGAAAGGAGATAATCTTGGGAGAAGCCAACGATGTTCAGTGCGCGGTTTGTTCGGTAAAGGATAGGGCCTGCCGATCCCCTGAAGGCCATGGCCCCTCCTTTTGCCCCACCGAGAAGTTTCAGCAAACAGTCAAAGAAATTTTAAAGGAATATAAGAAAGAGGAAATCCAGGAGTTTGCAAGGATGGCCTCCGTGCAGGAGGCTGAATGTTATGCAAACAGGCACATTAAGCCCTATGTATTTCATCCTGTAAAACCAAGGGTCCAAGAGATTTGCGAGTTTGCAGAAAAGATGAGCTACACAAAGATCGGCATAGCCTTTTGCGCAGGGCTTCATTCAGAGGCGAGGGCCTTGCATGACATCTTGAAAGCCCATGGCTTTGATGTGGTCTCTGTAATTTGCAAGGTGGGTTGCACGCCGAAGGAAGTATTGGGGATCAAGGAGGATGAAAAGATCAACATTGGCGAATTTGAACCCATGTGCAGCCCCATAGTGCAGGCAGAACTGCTGAACCGGGAGAAGACCGATTTCAACGTGCTGGTTGGCCTTTGTGTGGGGCACGACTCCCTTTTTTTCAAGTACAGCAATGCCCCTGTTACGGTCTTGGTGGCCAAGGACAGGGTCTTGGCGCACAATCCAGCAGGCGCCCTCTACACCTCCTCCACGTACTACAGGCGGCTGAAAGCAGCTAAGGCTGAATAAGGCAGGCAGTGCCCTGGGCTATTTCCATTGGTGAAAGCTTGAGGTTGCAAGCTCCTTAGGCCAGATGATCTCCTGGCGGTCTTTTATCCATTGAACCAGGAGGGAAGGGGGACGGTTTTGCCGGTCTTTCTTGGCATAAGAGCTGAATTTCACCGGCCCATAGATTGTATCCAATTCTATTGTCTTTAGGGCCTCTATAATGTCTTCCGGGCTAAGGGTTTCTGCCATCTCAATGGCCTTGGCCAATACTTGGAGTGCGGCGTAGGCCTGGGCAGCGTGGTAGGTGGGTAGCCTCCCATATGCTTCGAGGAATTTTTCTTTGAAATCCGAAACCCCTGGATAATTTACGCGATAGGCCCAAGGGGTCACTGTGCACAGGTATTGTGACTGCCCCCATGCAGCAGAATAGAACTCATCAGCAGCAAAATGAGTTCCAAAGCCGAGAACCATTTTGGCTCTAAGCCCCATATGTCTTGCCTGCTCCAGGATCAGGGCAGCCTCCTGGGGCCTTGCCACAAGGCATAGGAGATCGAGGCCGGGCTTATCCATCCTGGCCAAAAAATACTGAAAGCATTTGGTTCCCTTGGGATAGCCTTGTATAACCCGAACCTTCAGATGCCGTGATCCAAAAAGGCGTTTGAGGCCAAAAGTCCCAAACCGACCAAAGCTGGAGTTTTGACGCAGAATTCCAACCATTGTCGGCCTGAACTTCAGGGATAGGAATTCCCCCAGTGTCCTCAGTTGTTCACTGGTTGGAAGACAAAGCCTAAATACCGGTTTCCACCTTTGCTCTGTTATTCGGTCATCAGAGGCAGTGGTTATGAGGAAGGGCACTTGGTGCCCGGCAGCCAGAGCGGCAAGCTCCCAGGCAACAGAACTCGAGCATCCCCCAATGAGTGCTGACACATGCTTTTCAATGACTAATCTTTCAAAGATTCCCTTTACAGCATTTGGATCAGAGCGGGAATCCTCCACCACAAGCTTTATGTAGGGAGCATGCTGATGCCTGGCCTCATTGGCTCGCTCAATCCATAATTTTAATGCTTGCAGCTCTATTTTGCCCACCTGTTGAAGCTTCCCGCTCAAGGGGAGCACTACGCCTATCTTGACCGGATAGGCCCTTGCAGGTGATGATGCTGCCGAAAGTGCTAAAATAGTCAGGAGAAGAATCAGCCTTGCTCTTGCCATTGATCTCTGAAAAAAAATCTTGATAGTTATAATGAAGATAGTAGCCGCCATCTATTTTGAATGCAATCTTTTTAGCAGACTGAGTTTCTAAGAGGGGAATCAAGGCTATGCGATACAACAAGGAACCAGGAATAAGGGAAATTCCTATTGATTCGATCGCCAGCGCCAGCGGAATTCAGGAAAGCCCTTTTTGCATAAGTTATGGCTATGATCTCTCCCCAATGATTAGCTCTATGGAGGGAATGGGGCTCATAAACCCCGTGGTCGTGACTCCGTGCCAGGAAAAGGGGAAGTATTGGGTGGTATGCGGCCACAAAAGGGTTTTGGCGGCCCATGAACTGGGATGGAAAAAAATAGCCTCCTGGATTTACCGGTTTGACCATATGCTTGACGGCCTGTGGCTGAGTGTCCACGACAACTTGGCGACAAGAGAATTGAATCCAGTGGAAAAGGCATGTGTGCTAAGCAAAATGGCCGAGCACTTGAATTGGGAGCAAATCAAGGAGCAATTGATCCCTCTTCTGGGATTGCCGGCTCATAAGCCCGCGTTTGAGCTTTACCGGGACATATGGACACGGTTTGATGATAACTTGAAACAAATGACAGCGAGAGGAGAGATAGGCATCCGGAACGCCAAAAGGATTCTAGGACTGGATGACCGCGATATCAAAGAGATCTCCAAGCTGTTTTCAACTATAAAGTTTAACTTGAATCAACAGGCACAACTAATTGATTTACTTGTCGACATATCACACATGAAAGGTTTAGGTTTTCCGGAAATATTGAAAAATGGCAGATTAAAAGAGGCCATAGAGGGGTCCCGGATTACATCAGCCCGGAGGGCTGAGGCCTTGATAGCCCGGTTGAAGAGAATCAGGAACCCCATGGCTGAAGCAGCATGGGATAAGATGAAACGGAAAATCAGATCCCTTTCGCTTCCAGAGGGGGTAAAGCTGCATGCGCCCCCGTATTTTGAAGGATCTAGTTACAGGATAGATATTTTATTTAGTGAAGGCCAGGAATTGTTGAATAAACTTAATGAAATACTTGAAATTAAGTCCCTGATGGAAATCCAGCAGCCCATAGAGGAGGCCGCTAAGCGGTAATTAATCGAACAATGAAACCAAAAATTGCCCGGGTTTTTCTGGATAAAGATCTCTCAGGCAGAAGAGGGGCAAGAGAGGTGCTGGCCCGCCTTAGGGCGAAAACTCCCTCCCTGGAGGTCCATCTGTCTGCTGGCTCTGAACACTTTCAGGGAGGCCTCCCAGGATTCCTCCAAAAGGACACTTTATATCTCTT
>JAMOVZ010000331.1 GCA_027061865.1 Desulfobacterales bacterium | reverse complement strand
GGATCCCCGTGCCCCACGGTGTCCGTGGTTAACATCACCATTATCTTCTTTGCCTTTATCCCCAGTTCCTCGGGTGTCATGACCCCGCAGGTCTCTTCTTCCAGGGCTCGTACCCCCTTTACATGATACTCGCCTCCTTCCTCCTTCACATCTACATGGAAACCTTGGGAGGTGAGAAACCTTCTTACATTCTCTTTGGCGGCTGTGTTATCCACTACTACAAGTATCTCGTCGGGTTCTTCTCGTTCTATGGCCTCTTTGGTCTTGAGCACCGGTGAAGGACAAGCCAATCCCCTGCAGTCTAACCTTTCTGTCACGCTTTTATTCCTCCTTCCAGATCAATTAGTTAGTAATTAAAAGCCCTGGCATAAAGGTTGGGCTATAACTTGTTCAAGTTTATTCCCTACAAATTTTATATTTTTACCAGAACTGCCCGGCATCGCCAAGCATAACTGGATAAGAATCAGTTTGACTCACCTTATCACTCAATGCTAAACAACAAAAATTGGAGGATTTTAGTGTTCACAAACTATCTTATAACGATATTTTCTTTTCGCAGGCTCCCTATTTTCGTTCTCCTGTTTTTGCTTCCCCATCTCTCCGCCCCGCCTTTGAGGGCAAGCTCATCCGGTTTTGCAGATATTGAGGTCCAGGCCAAACCCAAAACCACTGGAACGGGCGCGAGTCATGATGGCAATCCAGGATTTGGAGATGTGGAAACTAGGAGCATTCCTAGAGACAATATTTCTCCATCAGATACTCACATTGACAACGCATCCAAGTTTGCCAGAAAATTGTTTGATTGCGAAAAAGGCTTGGACGCTGCTGTTTCCGCCATTCCCAAGGGGCCGGTCAACCGCACCAATGCAAGATACAAAAAATCGATCAGGAATCTCATCAAAGAAACCAGAAATTTTCAGTCTATCCTTAGGTCATTTGTGAGATCACCTACCAGAAGGGGGCTTCAGACTGAATTTGAATCCATCGAGAGATCCTTCAAGCTTGTCGTTAGCGGGGCAAACAAGGCCATAAGGGCCAGCGGCCATTACCTGGAAGATGATGTTAAAAGGGAACCCTATTTTGAGACCTTATATAGGGATCTACTAGCGGATGCCAGGGCCCAGATAGATTATGCCCTCCATTATACACTAAGAGGAGAGGGGCTCCAGGTCATTGTAAGGCCCGCCAATTTCAAGGAAATAGTTGATGCCTCATCTGCCAAGCTCAGGGAACAGCTCCAGGGAAAGCTCTCTGAGATTGCCGTTGAATCCATAACGCACGGCCGCCTGCCAAAGCCCAAAACAGTGGCCACAGAGGCGCTGAAATTGGCAGGAGACAATTATTACGGGCTGCTATCCAACCTGAGAGACCTGCCCAGGAATACCCTTGGGCACTCTTTTGCCCTCGCCCTTGTGCAGGCCAATGGAAAACTGTTGGGGACCCCGCTGGGCCAAGCGGTAAGGCAATACCGCCACATTCAGGATCTCAGAAAAGGCGCGCCCATGAAGGAGCTTATCCTCACCACTTTCAGGGCCAGGCTGAAGAGAATAATATTTGGGCGCAGCGGCAAAATCAGCCTTAGCCTCACTAAGAGGCGGCTCCTTATACAGGCGGGCCAGGGAATCCTCATTAATATTGCAATGGAAATTCTCCTCCCTAAGCTCAAAGAGGCATTCAGGCCCAAAGACAATCTCGGGCGCAGGATGGAAATATCCATAGGTACCTTGAGAGATGCAATGAACAGACTCAACTCCCTGGGCATTGACAGGGGGGCCGCCAATGTGCACCTGACTGTGGTCAAAAACACATGCTTGGATGCCATCGGCACCCTGAATGCCACCCGTTTCCTCAAAAGAGACATAACCCGCGCCCTGGGTGACAAAGCCAAGCTTATTGAAAGATATTATGAAAACCTGGAACAACTTCCTCTGTCGCGATGGGAACCTGGGTCTGCCCTGAAGCTGGGCCCTCCAGGCCGGGAGGCCATGGCAATTGAGGCATATGATGAAAACATGGGCATCATCAAAGAGAACCGAAACGACAGCCTGTTTATGAAGGCAATTGACCTCTTTGTCACCATCAAAAAGTTGGAGCATACAATCCAGAGGACAAGGGCCAGGTTTATCCTGGAAAATGGAGAAAAACTGCAACAGGCCTCAGAAAAACTGCAAGCCCTGCCCTATCTCTTAAATTCCCTTCAGCAACTCATGAGAAGCCTGGAGACCAGCACTGATAGCAGAATCTTCTTTATCGTTCCAAAGAAATATTCAGCCGACGGGACCTGTTACCATAAAGGACCTTATGCTACAGTTTCTCTGCTCCCTTCTCTCAGGTATTTTGATCCTGTGCAAAAGACAAATTTTGGTGAAAGCCAGACAAAAACGAATGCTTTGCACGTGGTTTTTAACCAGGCTGGGAAGGTTTATCGACGAAAATATTTGGTGGAGATAAGTGTGGGAGATGAAAGCCGGTTTGTCTTTGTCAATCCTATGGCGTATCCCTATTACGGATCATCCAAATTCCGCCTTGAAAATGGGAAATACAAAGTAGGTGTTTCCATTTATACAGAAGAGGGCAGGAAATTATACTTTGAATATGCCCTGGTAGTGGATTATCACTACCAGACAGGGACTGCATACATTCAAAGATCGGAAAAAAAGGCCAACGAATATTTGGATAAATTTAATGAAGCTGCCAAGAAATACAACGCTGGGCAGGTGAAAAAGGATTTGGTCCTAGGATATGCAAATCTTGCACGAAGGTTCTGGGGAGAGCACTTTCAACATCTGGCCCTCTATTCAACAGGCACGGAACTTTTAAAACAAACCCTTGAAAACGTCCTGTATTTTGATCGACTGGCCAGGGACTACCTCTTAAATTACGAGAAAAACCCCCAGGAGAAGAAACGAAAATTATACTGGCTAACAATGAAAACCTTGCAGTATTTTAGCGATATAGGCGATGAAGAAGCATACGGCCAGGCAAAGGCCTATTTCAATAAATACAAGAAGTTCCTCTACCATGGACAGAAGCTGGGGAAAGGGCAACAAATAGGAAGTGAAGTGGGCGCATATCTCGTTCTGGGCGAGTTTGCCATATCCTTGGGAAAAATTCATGAAGGCGTAGCATTTTTGAAAAAGGCGAAAAGCCTGATGCCTCCCGATAAGCTCAAACGGAAGATCAGGCTCCGCACCCTTCCTGAAGATTACCGCTGAAGGTTTCCCCCCGGATCAGTTTTGTCCAAGACCGGATTCACAAATTCATCGTGGGGGAACGGTGCCTTCCCCAAAAAGCGTTTCAGGTGCTCACTTTTCAGTGGTTGTTCTCGTGATGCTTACAGGGTTTTTCTTCCCTGGAGCCCCTCAAAATGACAAGCCCTCCTTCGGCAAAAATGAGTCCTTAAAACGCTGGTCAAACATGAGCAGAGCCACTTGGGCGGAGCGAGGGTAGCTGGGAAATATGCTGCCCTTCTATACACGACACACGGATATTTTAAAACAGTGAAAGGGTGGTATCAACCTTCACGTTACCGGGATGTGCTTGAGTTACATATCCCTGTATCTGGGACTGGCCCCTTGAAGTAAATCTTCACCTGATTAAATAAGGGAAAAGGAGGGTTATACAGTCTTGCGGACATTCTACTTGGCACACCCCGCAGTACCAGCAATCGTCAGGGTACCGCTCGTAAGGGATTCCCTCTGGCCCCATTTCAAGCACGTGGCCGGGACAGTATTTCACGCAGGCCCCGCATCCAGTGCAGCTCTCCTGGTTAAAAGACAGGTTCATTTCTTCTCCTTCTCCACCACAGGCCCCTCCATTCCCGCCCGTATGATGACCCTCGTCTTCCAATTCTCATCGTCCTTTTCAGGATAATCAACCCTCTCGTGATAAAGGCCAAACCGGCTTTCTGTGCGGAACAGGGAGGCTCTGGCCGCCATACGGGCGCAGAACAGACCTGCCTTCGCCTCAAATGCCTTCATAAGCTCGTGAGGGCCTCTTGCTGGGACGTCTTCTTGCTCAGCTACCATCCCTTCTGTTTCGTCAAGGAATCTTTGAAGCTTCCTGGCCGACTTGGGAGGGGCCACATAATCGTTTACCAACCGTCTAAATTTATACTCAAAATCCCTTAAAGAAACACCGAGCCTTCCTCTATCGTGCCTAAGACGAACCTCCTCAAGGCGCTTCAGCTTGCTTGCAGTGTCAGGGCTGGTGGGGGAAGGATAGTCTTTTTGAACAACCCGCTCTGCCGCCGCCTCCCCCATGCACATAGCCCCGGTTAGAAAACCATAAGGATTTGCCAAGGAATCCCCTGCTGCAAAAAGCCCTGGAACTTCGGTTTCTCCCCATGCATCCGCCACAAGCCCTGCTAGGCCGTGTCCTCCACAGAGGTATACTTCGGTCATCACGACCTCCACAGGATCTTTCCGGATGTCAATTCCCTTATTTCTGAAATAGTCTCGCATGGTGGGACGCTCCACGTCAAAGACCGCACTTTCTATGAGTTCGATAGTACCTGGGTCCAGATGCGAAAAGACAAAGGCCACAGGGCCCCTTCCGGCCTTTTCTTCTTCAATTATTGCCCTAGCCCTTATGCCAGCAGGTGCCCTTTCCATCCTCTCGGGGTCGTATCGTTCCATGAACCTCTCGCCGAGCCCGTTGATCAACCATGCGCCATGCCGGATAAACGTGCTTTGGCCAGCACCATTGAAATCACGGGTCATTGAGGATCTAGCCGTGTACTCAAAGCCCGTAAGGCTCGCCCCAGCTTCGTATCCCATTCTCCATGACTCACCGTTACACCACGGACAGTCAAATGTACCGTGAAGATAGCCGGTATTAGGCAATCCTATTCTAGCGGCACCGCCAGTACACAGTAAAACAGCAGGCGCTATAAAAACCTTGAATTCTCCAGTCGTTAGATCCAGGCCTATGGCTCCGGCTACCCTTTCTCCGTCTTTAAGAAGATCGAGGGCCGTGTGACGGTTCACCACAGTGGCTCCTGCCCTTTTCACCTCCCTTGCAAGTATCTTTTTCAACTCCCCCCTCATTTCCACCAGGAAACGACCTTTAGGGTGAAACTGGTTGACGATGTAATTGCCGTCCTCACCCCTTGGAAATTGGACCCCCCACGTCTCAAGGCGTTTGAGGATTCCAAACGATCGTTCACCTATGACCCTCGAAATGGTGGGATCGAAAACCCCATCTGTGACTATTTCCAGTGCCTCGAGGTACTCTTCCACGGTGCTAATACCTGGGACAACAACGTTATTAAGAGCATCCATGCCTCTTCCTGCAGCTCCAGACCGGGAAATCTCCGCCTTCTCCACCACCACCACATTCATTTCCGGAGCAAGCTCCTTGGCCCTGATGGCGGCCATGCAGCCTGCAGGGCCACCGCCCACTATAAGAAAATCAGCTTCCATTACCTCTGGGTCCTTCATGAGAAGTCCCTCCCTTTATTTCTCGCTCTGATTCTCGCTTTACGACTGTCCCACAGCACCGGAATCACTATGATTAGAAAAGTGGCCACAAAGAGAAACAAGGATATTGGCCTCTCAAGGAATATAAGTGGATTTCCCTCGGACATGCTCAGGCTCTCTCTTAATCTCTCTTCAAGGATTTCCCCAAGGACCACGCCCATCACCAGATTGACCACAGGCCATTCCAAACGAAGTAGTATGTAGCCAAGCGTCCCCATGACCAGGGCAACACCTGCATCGAAAAGCCTGGTGTTGACAGCATAGATCCCCACCAATGACAGTGACATGATTATTGACGCTAACAAGGTATTGGATACCCTGACCACCATGGCGAATGGCCTGAGCCAAATTGCAAGTATCACGAAGGCCACGATGTTTATCAGGAGCATGCTCAAATACAACGTGTTGATAAGAACAGGCTCTTTGATAAGGAGCAGGGGGCCCGGATAAATCCCATTTATGGTGAAGACTCCCAAGAGCACCGCGCTCAAGGCGTCACCAGGTATCCCTAGGGTTAAAAGGGGAATCATGGCACCCGCTGGAACAGCGTTGTTCCCTGCCTCTGAAGCGAGGCAACCCTCAGGTGCTCCCTTTCCAAAAGCTTCGGCTCTGCCAGAAACCTTCTTTACCGTCTCATATGATAGGAAGGAGGCCAGGATGGAACCTGTGCCTGGAAGCAGCCCTACAAATGTCCCTATGACCCCGGACAGGATGAGACTCTTCCAGTACTTCAATGTGGCGGCTATCTTGCTGAAATCCAGCGTCCGTCGAGTAAGGCTCATCCTCGCGTTTACCAGGATCTTTCTTTCCACCAGCATGAGTGTCTGGCCTATCCCGAAAAGCCCGAGGCACACAGGTACGAGATGAAGACCGTTTTGCATGGCTAGCGTGCCGAAACAGAATCTCGGTACCAGCGTAGGACCGTCTATTCCCACGGTGGAAATCCAGAGCCCTAGACCCAGGAGTATCAATCCTTTCGCAAGTTTCTCCCTATAGGCCATCACGACTAAAACAACGCCCAATAGACCTGCAGCGAAATATTCAGGAGGCCCAAAGCTGGCTGCCACATGAGCCAGGGCGGGAGCCAGAAATATCAAAATAAAGACACTGATGATCCCGCCACCTAAGGATCCCACGAGGGCTGCTGACAAAGCGGTCTGGGCCTCTCCTTTTTGGGTTAACGGAAAACCGTCAAAGCTTGTTACGAGGGAGGAGGGCACACCAGGGGTACGCATGAGAATCGCTGGTACCGCCCCTCCGAAATACCCGCCACAAAAAACGCCCAGAAGCAACGAGAGCGCCACTGCCGGAGGAAGGGCAAAGGTAAAGGGGAGCAGCACCACCATCCCGACCATGGGCCCTAGCCCTGGCAGGATTCCAACAACAATTCCAATTAATGTCCCTAAAACAAGTGCCGTTATGTTGGAACAGGTAAATGTGGTGACAAGCGCCTGGGACATATACTCGATCATTGGCCCTAACCTCCCAGGTACTCAAGCAACAGTGGGGTTGGAAAGTACACATCAAGGAAGTATTTGAAAACCAGGTAAAAAACACCGCTTAACAGGAGAGGCCAAAACACATAAATCTTGGGGGACCGGTGCCCAAGATAATAAAGCATGGACGCCGTGAAAAGAATGCATGAAATCTCAAGCCCTATCATTGGAATCCCGATGATGAAAGCAACCGCCATAGACAACACTACGGCCGGGCGGCGGGGAAGACCTCCTCCGTCAAGATGCCAGGAATCAGTGGCTCCGGGTCTAAGAAGCCTTATAAACGAAGGGACCGATCCCATCACCATGAGGCCCAAGGCCATAAGAGGGAAGATCAAGGCACCTTTATAAAAAGGATAAGGCCCGGAGGTGTCCACTTGCCACGGGCTTGTTGCCATTACAATAGCTGCAAACAGCCCTAGCACGGCTCCGAGGAGGTCGTGAACCCGGCTTTTTGGGTTTGTCTTTTGCGCCATAAAATCAATTCCTTGACAGGGCCACGGCATGGCCCCCCAGGATATCAATTGCGATCTATTTTATTATTCCCAGTTCTCTCATTATGGAGCCGAAGTTGGCCAGTTCACTCTCCATTTGGGCCTTCGCCTTTTCAGGGCCTATGGGATGCGGAATGACACCCACCTTCCTAATAATGTCCTGGATCTGAGGCTCTTTCATGACTTTAAAAAAGACCTCTCCCAACCGTTTTGCCCTATCATCGGGAGTCCGCGCCGGCACGAAAAGGCCAAACCATATGGAATAGGCC
>JAMOVZ010000330.1 GCA_027061865.1 Desulfobacterales bacterium | reverse complement strand
CACTGCCCTCGCCTTAAACAGGGCGGCAATCCCTGCCATCTCCTCAAATCGCTTACGGGTGAGGGCCAACACCTCTGAGTCAGGAGACCCAGGTGACATGTCCATAAACGGCCCGTGCACAGTGATCAAGGCCCCGTACTCCCTTAACCTCAAAAGGATCCGTTCATAGTCTTCTAGACTATAATGGTCAAGGGCATAAGCATCTATGCCTATCTCAGGATTCAGCTTATGAGCTTCAAACTTTTCAAGGTATCCTTCTGCAAGCATCTTGAAAGGGACATTTACATGGACCCCCCTTGGCAATGCACTTCTGTCTTCTATGCCTGTTTCCCCTCTGGATCTCACCACCTTAACCTCCAGACTCCATCACCAGATCATCGTAGGCCGCCACCGCTTCCTTTTTTGTGTTATCAGAGTCTGTCATAATGCCGATCAGTTTCACCTTTTTGAGTTTTTTGCCCCAGAACTTCCTATAATCCTTCAGAACATTCCTCCTCTCAGTTATCCATTGCCCGAGGGGAGAGTTTCTGTTTCGCAACACAATGATTTTGGTCTCAGAGGAGTAAGGGCTCTGGGTCTCAAAGCCTATCTCCAACTCACTTGCGCTCCACACATACTTAATCGCCCTGGGCTTCCACACCTTCCATGTGGGAAACACCACGTATATGGCTGCAGGGCTGTCCCCTGTGGCCTTGTATCGCTCGTCAGCGCCCTGACAAATCTGATCCACCCGCCACCTCCAAGTGAGGAAGGGAAATTTCTTGAGATCCACCTCCACCTTTTTGCCGATTTGAACAGCATCTCCCCTGGAATGCGCCACGAGATAAGCATTATCTCCTTCTACAACCACCTTGTATATCGCCTGGGCTTTCCTAGTTTCCTTGTCGTTTCTGCCCTCCCATCCTGTGGGGAACTTACCCTCATCTGAGGGCTTGAACCTTTCCACCACAAAGGATTCGGCTGCAATAGAATGACCTGACATCAGGCTAAGTATTCCCCCTGCCACGAGAAGCAGGATCATCCATCTCATCATCTTCATCGCCAACCTCCTCTCTAGTCTTATTGACAAGCCTTTTCCCGTTTGGATATAAATTTAATAAAGAAAGTTAGAGGTTTGTTTTATATGAAAAAAGCCATTGTCTCGCCACTTTGCTCTGCATTTGTAATCCCTGGACTGGGTCAAATCCTGAACCAGCAAATCAAAAAGGGCGTACTACTGTTGGGAGCCGTATTTGCCTTGTTTATTGCAATCATTGTTCAACTTTATAAACTGGTCAACTCTTTGCTTGAGCATGCCGAACTTGGCTCACTTACTCCATCAGACATCGTTGCCCACATGGGTCAAATGGATTCCTGCCTTTTAGCCGGGCTGATGTTTTTGTCTTTGGCCTTGTGGGCATACTCGGTGATTGATGCACTTTATTATGGCCTCAAGGCCGACAAAGAAGGAGAGGGCTCTAATGAGGGCTTACATCCTTGACGAAATTTCAGCCGCGGACATGAAAAAAATAGATAACTACCTGGGAGAGGCGGCCACCAAGTCAGGCCTGAGCCAGATTTACTGGATTCAAATGCCTGACGATCTGCTGAGCGCAACTCAATATCAACACACTCATTGCAGGCCCCATGTCTTTGCAGTGGAACTGGGCCGGGACTGGGTTAAGCTGGAATTTTTTGTCCGCAGCCTCAAGAGCATGCGCTGCACCTGTCCGGCCTACTGCACAGAGGTGCAAAGAAACTACATCATAAACTTTGCCCACACCATGATCGAACGCCTGGGGATCAGGACCTGACTAGAACCTGCCTTATCTTTTCCTTGATAACCATAGAGGCCTCTTCATCCCCGAAGATACCCACACGGATCTTCACCTCTGTGGTCCTGGCGCTCTTGTATTCAAATGACAGTGTTACCGGTTTCCCATCCGCGCGCCGGGCCTTGATCTGTCCTGTGGTGAGGTCATGGTCAGCCTTTTC
>JAMOVZ010000329.1 GCA_027061865.1 Desulfobacterales bacterium | reverse complement strand
GCCCAGCAACCAAAATAGGAGGGACTTAGGTCCCTTTTTGCCCTAACCCACTTGAAGCAGTAAACTGTCGGAAGCGTTATCCGCTCTCCACCGGGTATGGCATAATCCCTATAGTGGCCGTAATTCATGTAAAGAGGTTATTTTTGCCATGTTTTCCAAGATTAAAGAGATTGAAGAGCGCTACGAGGAACTGGAGAGGAATCTCGCTCAACCAGAGGTGATTCAGAATCAGGAACTTTACCAGAAATACCTCAAAGAGCACAAGATGCTGAACCCCATTGTGGCTGCTTTCAGGGAATACAATTCGCTCCAGGAAGAGATCCATGAAAACCGCTCTCTCCTTGATGACCCAGATCCTGAGATGCGGAAACTGGCAAAGGAAGAGATCGACACCCTCAAGGCCAAGTGCTCAGAGCTTGAACACAAGCTCAAGCTCCTTCTGTTGCCTAAAGATCCAAACGATGAAAAAAATATCCTCTTGGAAATAAGGGCGGGCACAGGGGGGGATGAGGCCGCGCTTTTTGCCGCAGACCTGTTTCGAATGTATACCCGCTATGCTGAAGAGAAGGGCTGGAAAGCAGAGATCATGAGCCAAAACGCCACCGGAATCGGTGGGTTCAAGGAAATAATCCTCTCCATCCAGGGAGACCGTGTCTACAGCAGGCTCAAGTATGAAAGTGGAGTGCACAGGGTTCAAAGGGTTCCTGAAACCGAGGCACAAGGAAGAATCCACACATCTGCTGTAACGGTGGCTGTGCTCCCTGAGGCCGAAGAGATAGATGTCCAGATCAATCCTGAAGATCTTCGTATTGATGTCTACAGGGCATCTGGCCACGGGGGGCAACATGTAAATACCACTGACTCTGCTGTCCGTATCACTCACCTTCCAACCGGCTTGGTTGTTACCTGCCAGGATGAAAAATCCCAGCACAAAAACAAGGCCAAGGCCATGAAGGTGCTCCGCTCCAGGCTCTACGAGCTTCAGCAGAGGGAGCAGCAGGCCAAAATCTCGGAAGAGAGGCGCAGTCAGGTGGGTTCAGGTGACAGGAGCGAGCGCATAAGGACTTATAATTTTCCTCAAGGCCGAGTCACAGATCATCGCATAGGCCTGACCCTGTATAAACTAGATGACATTCTCCAGGGCGATATGGATATGGTCATAGACCCACTTATAGCTCACTTCCAGACCGAGGCTCTCAAGCGCGTGGAGGGCCGGGACGGCCATTAAATAGTCTAACCAATGCGTTGGAAGATCAAAGAACTCCTTGAGGTCTCGACCAAATATTTAAAGGACAAGGGCATTGAAAGCCCAAGGCTCACGGCCGAGCTGCTCCTATCCCATGCCCTTGGCCTTGACCGCATCTCTCTTTATTTACGTTTTGATCAGCCGTTGACCGATCCCGAACTGTCCAGCTACCGGGGCCTGATAACCCGCAGGATCCGGCGGGAACCTCTTCAATACATAACTGGCATCAAGGAATTTTGGTCCTTGGAGTTTGCGGTTGACCCAAGGGGGCTGATCCCCAGGCCAGAGACAGAGGCCCTTGTGGAAAAGGCCGTGGCAATCTTAAAGGAAAAGAGGAAGATGGATTCCAGGGAGCCTTTGGTGCTGGATATGTGTACTGGATGTGGAGCAATTGCAGTGGCCATCTCAAAGGAGATTCCCGAAGCCCGCATCTGGGCCACCGATGTATCAAAGGAGGTCCTGAAGCTGGCCCGACTCAATGCGGAGAGGCATGGAGTAACTCCCAGAATCGAATTTAGGCAAGGAGATCTGTGGGAGGCCCTCCCCACTCCCCCCTTGCCTAAGTTTGATCTAATTGTATCCAACCCACCCTATGTGCCTACAGAAGAGTTTGAAGCCCTCCCGCCGGAAGTGAGGGACTACGAGCCTCGGCTGGCATTGGACGGGGGAACCGGGGGAACTAGGATTCTTACAAGAATATTGAAAGCAGCCCCTGACTATATGAGTCCAGGGGG
>JAMOVZ010000328.1 GCA_027061865.1 Desulfobacterales bacterium | reverse complement strand
CGAGGGCGAAATCGACGAAGTAATGATTTACGCCCGTGCCCTGGATGCCGCAGAAGTAGCCGATCTTTACAGCCTCACGAGGCCTTCTTGCTCTGGGAGCTGCTATACCGGCCCTGTGGCTGAATACCAGATGGAAGAACTCTATCCATGGACCGGGGCAGCCGGGGAGGTAATTGATTCAGGAAGCGGAGGGAGCCATGGGGTGGCAGCCGCCCACGGCTCAGGCTCAATTCCCACCCAGAGCAGCACCTCTCAAGGGCAGGTGTGCAGGGCAGCAATTTTTACCCGGATAGATAGTAATAACGGCGGATACTTGGATCTGGGAGACCCGGCGGATGGGGACCTGGACCCCGGTTCAAGCTCCTGGAGCGTGTGCGCTTGGATCAGGTGGGACGGAACATCTGGTGAAAATATTATTTATAACAAAGAAAACCTGTATGAGGCCCGCGTCTCCAATGGATATGTTCAATATGCATGGCGTCCCCACTGGTCATGGGACGGTGGAACCTCGTTTCCTATAGCTGCGGGGGTATGGACCCACGTGGCAGTGCTCTATGACGGCCACCGCCAAATACTTTACAAAAATGGACAGCAGGTCTTCACCCGCGAACAGAATGGAAACATAGGGAGCAATGGCCGCAAGCTCCTGATTGGTGCCCGTGGAAGCAGCAGCCCAAGAAATTTCTTCGGCGGGATGATAGATGAGTTCAGGATCTATAATAGGGCCTTGGCGGAAAACGAGATCCAGGCTGCCATGAATGCCACACACTCATGCCCGTAGCCTTAAAACATCCATAGCCCCTCAAAAGCTGCCAGGTAAGCGGCCTTAAACCCAACTCGGGGCTCACACCGTGGTGGTTACTCAAGGGCACTTGGGTTAGATGAAGGAAGTGTTGACAAAACTCTTCTCATGTTTAAGAATGTGAATGAGGTCAAAAACTGCCCGCACAGGGGAGGGTGCCATGTATATACCAATGACAGTATCTGGGCTAACCGTTGATCCCCTTACAAATAGTCCGATTGTTATATTGAAAGAGATAGATGGAGAGCAAACGCTTCCCATCTGGATCGGATTGCTGGAGGCCACTGCGATTGCGAGTGAGCTGGAAGGGATAAAGTTTTCTAGGCCTATGACCCACGATCTATTCAAAAATCTCATGGAGATGGTGGATGTAAAGATCAAGAAGATCGAGGTTTGCGATCTTAGGAATAACACTTATTACGCCCTCATTCATTTTGTCCACCAGGGAAAAGAGATGTCCATTGATGCCCGCCCTAGCGATGCTCTGGCCCTTTCTTTGAGGGTAAAGGCGCCTATATTTGTGGCCGAAGAGGTCCTGAAAAAATCGAGCCAGGTGGAAGTGAAAGCCGAACCTCAAGACAAGTCAGAGCAGGGCAAGAAGTGGCAAGAGATCCTGGAGAGCTTGAATCCAGAAGACTTCGGCAAGTACAAGATGTAGGAATTCCTGTTACTTCATGATCGATCTTCACACCCATTCCTTATTCAGCGATGGCGAGCTGGTTCCTTCAGAGCTGTTGCGTAGAATGTACGTTCTGGGCTACGATGTTGTAGCCATAACAGACCACTCCGACTCTTCCAACCTTGATTTCATAGTCCCCCGCATTGTAAAGGTGGCCCAAGAAATCAACGGCACCCAACCCGTAAGGCTCATCCCGGGTATAGAGCTTACCCATGTCCCTCCTTCCTTGATTAAGCCTATGGTGCGTAAGGCCAGGGAACTGGGGGCAGCCATTGTTGTGGTCCACGGTGAAACAGTGGTTGAACCTGTGGCTGCGGGGACCAACAGGGAAGCTATAGAAGCAGGGGCAGATATCCTTGCCCACCCTGGCCTGATAAGCCGTGAGGACGCCTTGCTGGCCGCAGAGCAGGGTGTGTATCTGGAGATTTCCGGACGCCGGGGACATGCCTTTGCCAATGGCCACGTGGCCAGGGTGGCAGAGGAGGTAGGGGCAAAACTTATCCTG
>JAMOVZ010000327.1 GCA_027061865.1 Desulfobacterales bacterium | reverse complement strand
GTGGTGAGGGCCCTTTCGGGTCTCCTTGGATCAAAGGACATTGACCCATGTGTGGTGGTGCTTGATCAGGCAGGCAGATACGCTATAACCCTTGTCGGGGGGCACCTTGGGGGAGGAAACCAGCTTGCCCGGAAAGTGGCCAGCATAACAAGGGGTGAGGCGGTTATAACCACCGCTACTGATGTTGAAGGCCTCCCCGCCATTGAGCTCCTTGCCCTTGAAAGGGGCCTGAGCATTGGGAACTTGGAGGCTGTAAAAGAAGTGAATGCCGCAATCCTTGAAGGTGGCACTATCCAGGTCTTTGACCCACAAGGCCGGACAAGGCTTAAAGATGAAGATCTGGGCCTTAAGCTTAATTGGGTTGAGATGGAGGAGCACTGGGCCCCTAACATCCCTGGTGTTTTTGTAACATGGAAGAGTAGGGACGCGCTACCTAAACAATTGTTACTTCATCCCAAGTGTCTCGTGGGGGGGCTTGGGTGTAACAGGAGGACAAAGGCAGACGAGATCCTGGGGCTTGTAGAGGAGGTCTTTGAGAGGGAGGGGTTGTCTTTGTCAAGCTTACTATGCCTGGCCACCATTGACCTTAAAGCCCAGGAACCGGGACTGGTGGAGGCGGCAAGGATTTTGAATCTTCCATTAAGGGTTTTTTCAGCAGAAGAACTAAACTCTGTGGATGTGCCAAATCCTTCCCACATGCCAAAACGTTATGTTGGAGTAAAAAGCGTATGCGAGGCAGCAGCTATACTGGGGGCAAGAGGCGGAAGCCTGATAGTTCCCAAACAAAAGTCCAAGAACGCGACCTTGGCGGTAGCCCTGGCCGCCTGACCGTTGTGGGCCTTGGCCCAGGGAGCCCTGAGTTTCTTGCCCCGGCTGCAAGGGAAGCGATAGCCAATGCCCAGGTGGTGGTGGGTTACAACGGGTACATTGGATTGGTGGACAAAAGGCTGCTTCAAGGCAAAGAGGTTATTTCTACCGGCATGAGGGGGGAGGTTGAAAGGTGCCTCAGGGCCATTGAAAGGGCGCTCATGGGATTGGACACCGTGATTGTGAGCAGCGGGGATCCAGGCATCTATGGGATGGCCGGCCTTGTACTGGAGTTGATCGAGAGAGAAGGCCTTCAAGACCTGATGGAAATCGAAGTAATCCCTGGCATACCGGCCCTAAGTGCTGCAGCAGCACTTCTAGGGGCTCCCCTGATGCACGACTTTTCTGTGGTGAGCTTGAGCGATCTCCTCACCCCTTGGGAGCTTATTATAAAGAGGGTCAGGGCAGCGCTGGAGGCAGACTTTGTCCTGGTGATTTATAACCCCAGGTCCAGACGAAGGACCTGGCAACTGCAAGAGGTCCTAAAAGAGGTGAAAAAGGGCAAGGGGAGTGCACTCCCCGTGGGCATTGTGCGGAATGCTGCAAGAGAGGGGCAGAAGGTGGCTGTTGTAAAAGCAGGGGATGTGGACCCGGATTCAATTGACATGCTCACCATCCTGATCATTGGAAACTCCCAGACCAGGGTGGTCGGCAGTAAGATGGTCACTCCACGCGGCTACATGGAAAAATATCAGCACAAGCAAGGAAGTCTGAAGTGAAGGGATTTGCTTCGGCAGTAAAGACCCTTACAGCTATTCCATTCCCTGGGAGGGGAGAGGAGGATCTGGCATCATCCCTTTATTGGTTTCCCCTGGTAGGAACCCTGCTTGGGGCCATTTTATTTAGCCTGACTTGGAGTTGGGCCAAACTGGGTGGAGACGGGTGGCCCGGCGGGGCAGCGGGCCTCATGATCCTAGTAGAGGTTTGGCTTACAAGGGGGCTTCACCTGGACGGCCTCTCAGACTGGGCCGATTCCCTGGGTGCAGTGAAGAAGGGTAGAGAAGAGAGGCTTGCCATACTGAAGGATGTGCATACCGGGGTCTTTGGGGTGGTGGCGGTGGTGCTTGCCCTGTTGCTCAGGTTTGTAGCCTATAAGAGGCTCATCCAGGTGGGGGAGGC
>JAMOVZ010000326.1 GCA_027061865.1 Desulfobacterales bacterium | reverse complement strand
TACCGTAGTTTTGGGGGTGCTCATCTTCTTCCACGAGCTGGGCCACTTCATGGTGGCCAAGTTCTTCAATGTGAAGGTCTTGAAGTTCTCCCTTGGTTTTGGGCCCCGGATAGTTGGGAAACGGATAGGAGAGACAGAGTATGTCATATCCGCCATTCCCTTGGGCGGCTATGTAAAGATGCTGGGCGAGGGCGATGACGAAATAGAGGAGCTTTCAGAAGAAGACGAAAAGCGGGCCTTTAACAATCAGCATGTATTGAAGCGAATGGCCATTGTGCTGGCCGGCCCAGTCTTTAACCTGCTTTTGGCCCTTTTTATTTTTTGTCTCTTTTACATCTTTGCCGGCGAGCAGGTGATGCTCCCAAAGGTGGGGCAAGTGCGGCCAGACTCTCCAGCGGCCAGGGCGGGATTCAAAAAGGGTGACCTAATAATCAGTGTTGCGGGCACCCCTGTTAGCTCATGGGAAGATATCAGGGAAGTGGTACAAGAGAGCGGGGGCAAACAAATCGAGATGGTGGTAAAACGCGGCGCAGAGTTAATAACCCTTTCGGTAAGACCCGAGCCTTCCGAGATCAAGAACATCTTTGGCGAGACGAAAAGAAGCTACCTGATAGGCATAGTGGCATCCGGGGAATTTAAACAAGTGGACTTGGGAGTTACCCAGGCAATCCGCAGGGGCGTACTCAAGACCTGGGAGGTCACGAAACTCACCCTTCTGACAATCGTCAAGTTGTTTCAGAGGGTGGTGCCGATCAAGACACTGGGGGGCCCAATCCTCATAGGCCAGATGACTGGGCAACTGGCCCAGCAGGATCTCACTTACCTTATTCCTTTTATGGCAGTGATCAGCATCAATCTGGGGATCTTGAATTTACTGCCCATTCCCATTCTGGACGGTGGCCTGATCCTGTTTCTTCTTGTCGAACTCATCATCGGAAAGCCCTTAGCCATGAAAAAGCGGGAATTAGCACAAAAGGTGGGGCTTGCTATACTGATCGGCCTCATGGCAGTAGTCATGTATAACGACATATCGCGGATATTGGGCGGTGGAGGATGATACTGGCCCTTAACACCTCTGCCCTCCAATTTGGTATTTCAGTGGTCAGCGGCCAGGGCGTTATCCTGGCCGAGCACTATCTGGCCCAAGGCCCTAGTCACTTTGGGGGCCTATTTCCCGCCATCAAGTTTCTATTGCAATCATCCGGGATACAACCTGAGGGCCTCCGGTGTGTGGCTGTGGCCGTTGGCCCCGGGAGTTTTACCGGCCTGAGGGTTGGAGTTGCAGCAATAAAGGGCCTCTGTCATGCATTAGGGCTTCCGGCAGTGGGAGTAAATACCTTGGAAGCCTTGGCACATCAGGCTGCAACCTGGGGCAACAAGGTGGTAGCCATGGTCCATTCCAGGAGAGACGAAGTATTTGCAGCCCCTTTTGACACCTCAGGCCGGGAAGACATCCAGAGGGTTGCGGAAGATCGATCGTTAAGGTTTTCAGAGCTGAAAGAGATGGCAGATTATGAGGCGGTCTTTGTGGGGAGCGACTACAGGTCCCAAGCTCCTCGGCTAAAAGAGGTGTTCGGTCCCTCTATTAATTTGGCCCCTCCTTGGTGTTGGACATTGAGGGCATCTGGCGTGGGCATTTTGGCCCTCAAGAGATTTCACCAAGAGGATTTTGATGACCCAAAGGAACTCCTTCCCATTTACCATAGGCCTCCTGATATACGCCCTAATCCCTATCCCCTCAGGACAGACCGTTGACAATGCCAGGGACTCGAATATAATGGCCTGGATCGGGCTGGAACCAAGTTCGTGGCATGATTGTTGCTTTTTCATAATCCCTCAAAGCCCCTTTTCCAATGGAGATATAGGGGACCACTGAATAAAACTTTTGAGCGTAAAGCCTCTTGGACCAATCGCGTATCCAAAATAAGTGGCCTGTGGCTCGGGAGGGAGTCCCCTTCGTTCTGGCAAGCTCCTCATTGTGCCTACTGTTGTTTCTGGCGGGTCTTGAGTCTTTGGGGGCCTTCTTTGCAGTGATTACTCTCTTTACGGCCTTTTTTTTTAGGGATCCTGAGCGCCACTTTCCAGAGTTTCCAGGGGCAGTAATCACACCTGCAGATGGAAAGATCTTAGGGATCACCTCACTGACTGAGTCAGAATCGCCTCTTCAGGGGCCCTGTGCCAAGGTGAGCATTTTTATGTCCATCTTTGATGTTCATGTAAATCGCATCCCTCTCCCTGGCACAATAAAACAGGTTGAATATAAGAGCGGTAATTTTTTTTCTGCGAACTTGGACAAATCATCCCATCTGAACGAGAGGAATTTGCTGTGGCTTGAGGCAGAAGGTGTGGGAGATATATTGGTGGTCCAGATAGCCGGTCTTATTGCAAGGCGTATCTGCTGTTGGGTCTCCGAGGGGGACAGGGTTTATAAAGGCCAGCGGTTTGGACTCATTAGGTTCGGCTCTAGAGTGGACCTTTTTCTGCCTGAAGGATTCAGCCCTGCAGTGGCGCCCGGGGACAAAGTCAAGGCAGGAAAGACGATTTTGGGGTTTTATCATGAAAAACAAGAGAAAGAGACGAAGTAGAAGGCGGCCCAGGAGAGGCGTTTATCTTTTGCCCAATCTACTTACCTCAACGAGCCTTTTTGGTGGATTTTTTGCAATCGTCGCAAGCATACAGGGGAGGTTCGAGGCGGCTTCGGCAGCCATCCTCATCTCGTGCCTGTTTGACGCCCTAGACGGGAAGATCGCCCGCTATACCAATACGGACAGCCTCTTCGGAATGGAATATGACTCACTCTCTGACCTGGTGGCCTTCGGGGTTGCTCCTGCGGTACTCACATTTCAGTGGGCCTTAGAGCCGTTTGGGCGGTTGGGTTGGCTAGCTGGCTTCACCTATCTCGTCTGTGGGGCCTTGAGGCTTGCGCGTTTTAACGTCCAGAAATCGGTCCAGAAAACCAACTTTTTCAAGGGGCTTCCAATCCCTGGGGCGGCCAGCTTTATCGCTTCCCTGGTCCTGTTTTCTTCTGCCTTGGGCCACATACCCGGGTCAAGGCCGTATCTGGTTTTGATAACCATGTATTGCCTCTCCTTTCTCATGGTGAGCACCCTTGACTATTTCAGCCTGAAAGGGATTGAATTTACAAAGCAAAAGCCCTTTAACGTCTTGGTGGGCATCATATTGGTGCTTATAGTAATAGCTTACAGGCCCAAGATAATGCTCTTTTTCGTGCTTTCACTATATGTGTTATCCGGCCCTATAGTTACACTGCTCCACGGCTTGAGGGCCAAAAAAGTCGGTGGCGCCATCTCTGAACATCTCAACACCGGAGCAGAGCAAGGGACTGCGCGTGAAGAAGTTATGAGGCCAAAGCCCTAGGCCGGTTGAGAATGCGAATCACAGGGGGAATTGCAAAGGGGAGGGTATTGTCTTCTTTCAAAGGCAGGGGCATTCGCCCCACTTCTGAGAAGGTCAGAGAGGCCATATTCAATGTTGTGGGGCAGGACCTTAGCGGCCGGGCGGTTTTGGACCTTTTTGCAGGCACCGGGATCCTATCCCTTGAGGCACTGAGCCGGGGGGCCGAAAGGGCGGTTATGGTGGAGGTCTCGCATAAGGCCATCAAGGTGATCAAAAAAAATATTGAGTTGTGTGGTTTCCCAGAAAATTGCACCATTATCAGGCATGATATCAGGGCAGGAATACCAGTCTCACACCCGGCATTCGGCGAGCAGGTGGATCTGGTCTTTCTGGATCCCCCCTATGGAAAAGGGCTGGAAGAGAAAACCCTCAAGGAGCTGTCCAAGGCCAGGATATTTGGGCCAGGAGCCGAGGTGGTTGTGGAATCAGCAAAAGATACGGTGCTGCCAACCGCCATTGGTCCACTAGAGATGGTTTTTGAAAGGACTTATGGTGATACAAAACTAATGGTATTTGAAGACAAGGAGTCAAAGTATGGATGAGAGGCGGGCCATATATCCCGGCACATTTGACCCCATAACAAATGGACACCTCAGTATCGTAAGAAGGGGCCTCAAGATCTTTGACAAGATAATAATAGCCATCCTTAACAACCCAAATAAAGTGCCTCTTTTTACTATCGAGGAAAGGACGGAGATGATCCAAGAGGCACTGAAAGGGGCGCCTAACATTGAAATAGATACATATGACGGCCTGCTGGTGGATTATGCCGTAGAGAAAGGGGCCTGTGTGATATTGAGGGGTCTGAGGGCTATGTCTGACTTTGAGTATGAGTTCCAGATGGCCCTCATGAACCGCAAGCTCAACAGAGACATCCAATCCGTTTTTCTCATGACCGACTACAAATGGTTTTACACCAGTTCCACAATCATAAAAGAGGCTGCCAGCTTCGGTGGAGATGTGAGCGGATTAGTTCCGCCTATAGTTGACAAAAAACTCAAAGAAAAATACAAGCGCCTAAAAAACACTTGACAGCCTACAGCCCCTTAAGCCATATTCAGGATTGCTGCTTAGATATATCAATGATTGCCAAGTGTTACCGTATGAGGAGGAAAGAGTTGTGGCCCTTACCAAGGAAAAGTTGATAAACAGCATTTATCATCAGGTGGGACTTAGTAAGACCCAGTCGAGAGCGGTGGTGGAGACCCTTTTGGAATTGATAAAAAAGACCCTGGAAAGTGGAGAGGACCTCCTCATAAGTGGGTTCGGCAAATTTATGGTAAAGGAAAAGTCGGCCCGCAGGGGCAGAAATCCCCAAACAACGGAGGACTTGGAGTTGAGAGCCAGGCGAGTGGTAGTGTTTAAGACCTCTGGAGTGTTAAGGGAAAAGATCAATGCCCCTGCTAAAGACTCACAATGAAGGCATTTTTAAAACCCATCTCTTTGAGTCGCTTCTCTATTTGGCCTGCCTGTTTCAAACTTTTTGAACGAGTGACCCTAACCCTATAGAGCCAGCCCTTTCGGCGGTGCCAAGCCGGGGCCACCTCAACATAATCAAATAGGGCCCGCAGCCTGTCGGCTAGGGTTAAGGCCTTTTGGCGTTCTAAAAAGGCGGCCACCTGAACGCCAAAGGCCCCCAGGCCCACATCCCTGACCTCCACTACAGGACATTTTCCTACAGGTGATGGCCACGTGCCCACCTCTTTTCCCATAACAGCAATTTTCACGGGGGCAACTCCCGGCCCTATCATGCCTATATCCTTTGCAGCGCTATAGGAGAGGTCTATGATCCTCCCTTTTACAAAAGGCCCACGGTCATTAATGCGCACAATGGTATGCCGCCCATTTAGAAGATTTACCACCTTAACATATATACCCAAAGGCCAAGTCCTGTGGGCAGCGGTCTTAGCATACATGTTGTACCTCTCACCACTGGAAGTGGGCCTTCCGTGGAACTGTTTCCCATACCATGAGGCCCTCCCCTTTTGCACAAACCCTTGGACCATCCAGAGGGGGTAGTATTTTTTACCGTTAATGAAATGGGCTTCAAGGTCCTGCTGCCTCCCTTCCAGATATAGGATCAAGAGTTTGGAGCTGGGCCTCCCAGTAATTATCTGTGAGACTTTGGGTGGTTTAGCGCATGCTTGAAAAATCAATAAAAAAATCAAGGCTGAAAAAAACGCCCACCCAGTTCTCCCATGCGGATTCATTGGCCTTCCTCCTCCCTGGTCCAAAGGATAAGGGAAATACTATCAGATGGAAGAATCTTATCAAGTGCCAAGTAGTATTGGATTTTTTCTTGACAAAAAGAGGGGCTTTTCATAGATTTCGGGCGTAACTATAATGTAGTCATAATGTAGCTTTAAACCTCATAACAGAAATGGAGTTAAGCCATGAGATTACAAGACAAAGCAGCCCTTGTTACGGGAAGCAGCCGGGGTGTAGGTAAGGCCATAGCACTGGCCTTTGCCAAGGAAGGGGCCAATGTGGTGGTCAATTACACCTCCAATGAAAAAGCTGCAAACGAAGTTGTTGACACCATTGAATCCATGGGCAGGAAAGCCATTGCGGTAAAGGCGGATGTGGCCAAAAAAGAGCAGGCCTACCAGCTGGTCCAGGCAGGCATCGATACATTTGGAAAGCTGGACATCCTGGTTAACAATGCCGGTTTTACCCGTCCGGCCATGATGCTCAAAATGACGGAAGAGCAATGGGACCAGGTGGTGGATATCCATCTCAAAGGGGCCTTTCTTTGCTCCCAGGCGGCTGCCCTTCACATGAAGGATCATGGAGGAGGCAAGATCATCAATGTAACATCTGTAGCCGGTGTGGTGGGCACCGTGGGCCAGGTCAACTACAGTGCCGCCAAAGGCGGTGTGATAAGCATGACGAAGTCCATGGCCCGGGAGTTGGCACGTTACGGAATTTGTGTAAACGTAATCTCTCTTGGGATCGTGGCAACTGACATGACGGAGAAGATCCGCACGGATGAGAAACTCAAAGAGATTTACATGAACCGTATTCTTCTCAGGCGATTTGCAGAGCCTGACGACATATCCCCTGCCTTTGTGTTTTTTGCTTCAAAGGAGAGCAATTATATTACTGGTCAATTATTGTGCGTGGATGGTGGTTACGGCATGGTCTGATGTGACCCGGTCAACATAACCTAAAAAAGCAAACTGGGAGGTGATAATTATGGCAGGAGTACCTGAAAAGATATTAGCTTGGCAAATGATTCAACCCTACAGCAAAGACAAGAAAACTGGTGAGGTAATCCCTGGAAAAATTGAAAAGGTGGAGCTGCCTGTTCCGGAGCTGCAACCTGGAGAGGTCCTGGTGGAAGTGGCAGGTTGCGGTATTTGCCATACCGACCTGGGCTACTTTTATGATGGGGTGCCGACGGTCTCTAAGCCCCCCCTTACCCTGGGCCATGAGATATCCGGCACCGTTGTAGCCGGCGACGAGGAATGGATCGGCAAGGAGGTCTTGATCCCAGCAGTCATGCCTTGCAGAAAATGCTATCTTTGCAAGACCAGGAGGGGCAACAGGTGCTTGAATCAAAAGATGCCAGGAAACAGCATGGGCCAATGGGGCGGATTTGCCAGTCACATCCCTGTGCCAAGCATTGATCTTTGCGAGATCAAGGATCGGGGCGACATTCCCCTCCCGCACTTGGCAGTAGTAGCAGATGCCGGAACCACCCCTTACCAGGCAACTAAAAGGGCTCAGCTTGAGGTTGGCGACAATGTAATAGTCATTGGTGTAGGCGGTGTTGGGCAGTATATGGTGCAGCAGGCAAAGGCCCTTGGCGCAAGCACGGTAATCGCTATAGACATTGTGGAGGAGCGTTTGCAAAAAATGCTCTCCTATGGGGCAGACTTCGTAATCAATTCCATGGGCAAAAACCCTAAAGAGGTTTCTGACGCGGTCAAGGCGATTCGCAAGCAAAAGGGGCTGCCCACCTATGGATGGAAGATATTTGAGGTCACAGGCACAAAGCCCGGGCAGGAAATAGCACTCGCCCTTTTGAGCTTCACCGGCAAACTCATCATTGTGGGATTTGGCCTCCAAAAGGTGGAGTATTCCATAAGCAGGCTCATGGCCTTTGATGCTGAGATAATCGGGACATGGGCGTGTCTGCCCGAATATTATCCAGCCGTATTAGAGATGGTGCTATCTGGAAAGATTCAGCTAGAGCCATTTGTGCAGACTCGTCCCATGAGCAGCATTGTGGAGGCATTTGAAGAGATCCACACCAAGGGCTCCCCTGACAAGCGAGTAGTCCTTGTTCCAGATTTTTGATTAAAAAACCCCAAATCGTATTAGATAAGGAGCTGCGCTATGAGTTACGAATTTATTAAAGTGGACTTTCAAGATGGACTTGGTTCTATCACACTGAACCGGCC
>JAMOVZ010000325.1 GCA_027061865.1 Desulfobacterales bacterium | reverse complement strand
CAGTCGTCCTTGGCCTTTCAGAATATGACCCTAAAAAGGTACGGGGTTTTACAATAGACGAAGGTGAGCTAACAAGGCTGTTTTACCAGATTTCAGAGGCCGATATTGAAACTAGGCGTTCGATCACAGGTCTTGAACCTGAAAGGGCCGATATTTTTCCTGCAGGCATTGCAATTTTGCTAGAGATCATTAGATATTTAGGGTTAAAGAAATTAATCATAAGCGACGGCGGTATCCTGCTTGGTCTTCTTGCCGCCTCTATTGAAAAGGAGTGTGATTTTTATGTTGAACCATCCTGTGCCAGAGGCCTATACCTTTGATGACCTTTTGTTGGTACCAGCCTTTTCTGAGGTTCTTCCTGCAGATGTAGATATTTCTGCGCCCCTGACAAAGACCATCAGGCTCAACATTCCCATCTTGAGTGCTGCCATGGATACCGTCACTGAAGCGGATACTGCAATCAGCCTAGCAAGAGAAGGCGGAATTGGAATCATCCACAAAAACATGCCCATAAGGCGCCAGGTCAAAGAGATTGAAAAGGTCAAGAAGTCTGAGAGCGGAATGATAATTGACCCTGTTACAGTAACTCCTGAACACAAGCTGTGGCAGGTGCAGGAAATCATGAGAGAGTTCAGGATTTCCGGAGTACCTGTAGTGGAAGGGAAGAAACTGGTGGGAATTATCACCAACAGGGACCTTCGTTTTGAGACCAATCTTGATCAGGAGGTCAAAAATGTCATGACCTCCAAGAATCTGGTGACAGCACCTATCGGCATCACCCTTGAGGAATCTAAGGAGCTTCTTCATAAGCATCGCATTGAAAAGCTGCTGGTTGTTGATGAGAATGGTGACCTGTCCGGGCTTATAACCATCAAGGACATTGAAAAGATAAAAAAATATCCAAATGCCTGTAAGGATGAACTTGGGCGCCTGCGGGTTGGGGCAGCCATTGGAGTTGGAGAAAATCGCCTGGAGCATGCCGAGGCCCTTATAAAGGCAGGTGTGGACGTTATAGTGGTGGATTCGGCACACGGGCATTCTGCCAATGTGGTAAATGCAGTTAAAGACTTAAAACAGCACTTTCCAGATCTTCAGGTAATAGCTGGTAATGTCGCCACATCCGAGGGGGCAGAGGCCTTGCTGAAGGCGGGTGCTGATGCAATAAAGGTTGGTGTTGGCCCAGGCTCCATATGCACCACGAGGATAGTTGCAGGTGTGGGTATGCCTCAGCTTACTGCAATACACAACTGTGCAGTTGTTGCCAATGAATATGGCCGCACAGTAATCGCCGATGGCGGGATTAAGTTTTCAGGAGACCTTACAAAGGCCATTGGTGCAGGGGCCCACTGTGTGATGATTGGAAGCCTCCTTGCCGGTACTGATGAAAGCCCGGGGGAGCTTGAGCTTTATAAAGGGCGTCAGTACAAGGTCTATAGAGGCATGGGTTCCCTTGGGGCAATGAAGGAAGGAAGCAAGGACAGATACTTTCAGGATAATGTGAAGGTTGTATCCAAGTTTGTTCCAGAGGGAATCGAGGGGCGTGTTCCATACCGTGGCCCCCTTGCTGCCACCATTTATCAACTAATTGGTGGCCTTAGGGCAGGTATGGGTTATCTTGGGTGTGAAACCATAGAAAAACTTAGAACAAATGCAAAATTCGTGAAGATAACCCCTGCTGGATTAAGGGAGAGCCATGTCCATGACGTTATAATTACGAAGGAATCACCAAATTACTGGGTAGAGAGTTAAATTAATTACTGACAAGGGACAATGAAGAGCAAGAATCACAAGCCTAGCGTCCTTATTGTGGATGACAAGGAGGACATGCTAAGGCTTCTAAAACAGGTCATAAGCTCAAAGCTTGATTGCACCGTGGATCTGGCCAAGTCGGGTTACGAGGCAGTTGAACAGGTCAAGAAAAAGGATCACGATGTCGTCCTGACAGATATAAAGATGCCCGATCTCGATGGCCTTTCCCTGATGAAGCAGATTCTTGCCTAT
>JAMOVZ010000324.1 GCA_027061865.1 Desulfobacterales bacterium | reverse complement strand
AAGATCAAACCCCTCTCAGCGATTTTTTACATCCTGGATATATTTCCGGGCACCCAACTCTACGAGGACTTTAAAAAGAAGACCCGAGCCACTGACCAGATATGGCTCCAACCCATTGAGGATATCATGTATCACCAGACAGATCCCAAGCTTTCAGACGAGATGGTCCTTAGGTTCGGGCGCATGCTTAGGGAGGCCTTCTATGGATCCTTGCCGGATTTTGTCCGCTCCCTGCAACTTGCGGACAGACCTGATCTCAGGCCTCTTCACGCAGATTTCCTCTCCCGCCTGGGCATGACCTTCAGCCATGGCGAGTACAGCCAAAATCCCCTCATCCCAAACCCCGGTGGGCTGGCCCAAGAGCTGTTCACTAAATCGCTTTCTTATTTCCCTGACCACAGGGCATATCTAGGGCTTGCCATATTGAAACAAAAAGGGGGGGCACACAAAGAGGCCATTGAGGTCCTCAGAGAGGCCCTGGGCCATTACCCAGAAAGCAGGCAATTACATATCTGCAAGGCCATCAGCCATATGAATCTGGGAGACTTTGACACTGCAATTGAATTACTGGAAAAATTTCCCGACTCCCCTGAGGCCCTCAAGTACTTGGCAGGCTGCTATGGGGCAGCGGGTTACAGGGAGAAGGAACGCGCCTGTCTGGAGCGCCTGGGCTCTGGTGGGCTGTCCCAGGACTAGCCCCCTGTCCTCATCTGCCCTTTACTTTGATGAGATTATTTACCTTCTTCACCCCATAAGTTGAGCGCGCCAAGGCCTCTGCCCTTTCTTTTTCGGCCAGGGTATTTACTGCGCCTGTAAGGGTCACTTCTCCCTCAAAGGTGCTGACAGATATGGCAAAGCCTTTGAGTATGGAGTCCTTGAAGAGCTTGGCCTTGACCTTGGTGGTAATAGTGGCATCATCCACCACCTCACCTGGGGTTCTCCCTGCCGGTGTCTGGCACGAAGCCAAAATTCCAACGATGAAAAAAAGCACTATGGTTTTAATAAACACTTGTTTCAGGCTCATGGTGTATTACCCCCATTTCCATTGAATTGAGTCCATTCATAAAGGTTTTACGGGAAGGCGTCAACTTTCCCCTTTGAAAAAAGCAGCCGCCTCACCCATGTTAGCCATGAATTTTTTCTGCCAGGATATTTAGGTTTGACACCAGCTTTACAATTCGTTTATTTTGTTTCGTTGACATTAAGTGTAACATAATATAAATTATGCTGAGTAAGTTCTTTGTTCTTTTTTTGATCCCAAGGGACCTAGCAGACTTTTTCTGAAAGGACATTGCCATGAAAAAGCGTATTTGGACGACTTCCCTTACATCTTCCAAGGAACTGGTGCAGGGCTTTATGGCGCAAATGAAGCGCTACGGCCTGGAAGTGGATGGTCATTTCTGGGAGGATGATCTGGAAAAAATGGCGTGGATGAAGCCCAGGGAAAAGCTGATAGATGAGTCCATCTCGGTTTGGGCCGTCCTGACCTCCCCTCAAGACATGGAAAGCGCATCCATCAGGTATGGACTTTCGGCCTTATGCACGACCGTAAAGGCAAAGAGAGGGCTTGGCTTTCCATTAATATTTGTGGTAACC
>JAMOVZ010000323.1 GCA_027061865.1 Desulfobacterales bacterium | reverse complement strand
ACGCCTTCTGGCTCGAAGCTTATGATGCGTTTAATCTGGCGATTCAGGAATTCCCTATCATGAGACACAAGGACCAAGGCACCACGGAAATCTATCAAGAATTGCTCCAGCCACTTTACGGATGGCACATCAAGGTGATTTGTTGGCTCATCAAGCAGGAGAAGATCGGGTTTTTGAAACAGAAGTCTTGCAAGGGCAGCTCTCATTTTCCACCCGCCGCTGAGCAATGACACAGGGCGGGAAAATTCTTCTTGTTGAAAGCCTAAACCCAGAAGGATCTTCTCTGCCTCATATTGGGGGTATGTCTGTTGTAGTTGTGCCATCTGGTGATGGGCTTCGGTCAATTCATGACTCAGCCGGATCGTTTCCTCCTGTGATGGAGGATCGTTTAGGCACCCCTCTAAGTGCTGGATTTTTTTCTCCAGTTCCTTTCGACCGGGTATAGAATACATAACAGAATCTAAGAGGGTACCTGACAGGGCTTCCTGTATGTCCTGGGGGAGGTAGCCGGTCCTGAGGCCCTTGGAGAACATAATTTCTCCTGTCTCTGGTTGCATACCTCCATGGAGAAGCTTGAGCAGCGTTGTCTTACCAGATCCATTCGGGCCCACTAGGCCAATGCGGTCCCCGGGTTCGATTTGGAAGCTCAATCCACCAAAAAGTGTCCTTCCAGGGAAGATCATGCTTATATTAATAATATTTACTATGCTCATCTTTTGCCTTGAACCTGTTCTTCCATGTTATAGAATCCCGCTCAGTAATCAACTCTGGTAAAAATTTTGGATATTCTCTTTACCCTCATTGGAGCATTATTGCAAGAGGCGGCCGGAGGGCTTCTTGCCCTTGTGAGATTCGTTTTATGGTGCTAGGATGAATTTGTCCCAAACTCTTTGCATGGAGGGGGTTAAATGCACACGGTCCGTAAAACAATAGGTCAGGCTTTCAAAGAGGTGGCAGAGATAAACCAGAGAAAAGAGGCACTGCTGCATCTGGGGGCAGGAGTCCAATATAATTATGGCCTATTAGCTTGGGAGGTTGACCGCATGGCCCGGGGGTTGGTGAGTCTGGGGGTTAAAAAGGGGGATAATGTAGCACTATGGGCTCCCAATGTGCCGGAATGGATTGTTGCCCTTCTGGCAATTGCTTCAATAGGGGCAGTGGTGGTCCCCATAAACCCAGGTGTGGATCAGCAAGACCTTCATCATATTCTAGATCAAACAGATGCCAGACTCATAATCATGGCAAAAGGACAGGATGAAGATGAATTTATCGATATGATTACCAATGAAGAAGGGAGACTCAACAACCTCCAACATATTGTTGTGTTTGGAGACATATCTTTTCCAGGTACAATAACATGGTCAGGATTAGGCGCCAAAGGAGAAACACTTCCCATTGATGAATTTGAAAGTGCTGTAGCAAAGGTAAACCCGGAAGATCCGGTAGCCATCATGTACACCTCAGGGACTACTGGCAAGCCGAAAGGAGTGGTCCTTGATCACCTCAGTCTGATTAATAAATCTTTGTGTGCCATGGACAGACAGGGACTTGGCCCAGAAGACAAAGTTTGTCTATTCTTTCCACTTTATCATATGTTCGGCAACACGTGCATTGCCCTCACTGCTTTACTGGCAGGTAGCAGCATTGTTATGCCTTCAACAGACTTTTATCCATCCCGGATTTTATCAGCAATAGCAAAGGAGCAATGTACCGCAGTTTATGGGTCACCAAGCATGTTTTCCGCTCTTGTGGAACACCCTGAATTCAAAAAGAAGGCATGGGCCTTTGTAAAAAAGGGGATTATTGGGGGAGCACCATGTCCAGCACCTCTTATGGAGCGGCTTGTCCACGAGATAGGAATCTCGGGGCTAGTAGTAGGATATGGAATAACAGAGGCCTCTTCCTGGGTTACAATGACAAAGGGCGATGACCCGATTGAGCTCAGGATATCCACGATCGGGTCACCCTTGCCTTGCAATGAGGTGAGGGTAATTTCACCTGACAGTGGGGAGAT
>JAMOVZ010000322.1 GCA_027061865.1 Desulfobacterales bacterium | reverse complement strand
TTTGATACTCAAGCAGCTTTCTGATATTGGTTCCAGTGCCCGACATAAAGGCGGCCACCCGCATGGGGCGGCCTGCCTTTGATGGATCGAATAAGGGTTTTCCCCTGAGTGCCACCTCTACTTATCCTTCCCTGATGAGTGCCTGGATCGGCTTCATCTTGTAGGGATCTCCCATTTCTATGGCCGTAAGCACACTGCCCCCGCCCGTAAAGAAATACGTGTCAGAGGAATAGAAACCGTGCAGGTAGGCCCCAGGGGCCAGCTCCTTTAATGCCTGGAGTGTGTCGCCGCCTGCGAAGGACTTTTTGGCCTGCTCCATCGAGTCTATGAGTTCATAGAGCGCCCTCGACCCTTCAGGAAATTCAGGTAAAAGCCCCATTACCGCATTTACAAATATGGTTTTGGCAGAGGCCATTACTTGTCTGATCTTTTCAGCGTCCAAGGACTCGGGGGCCACATCAACTATGTATCCACACTTGCCCTTTTTCTTAAGTTCCTCGAGGGAGACGGTCCTGAATCTCCCCTCTTCTCTGGTCTCCAGGACGTCGGACTCCACCAGGTATTGGGGCTCAATGATTTTCTCTTCTTTTTCGTCCAATTCTATGAGAGAGCGGGCAAGCTCCTTTTGCTCAGCATCCACGCCTGCTATGTCAATATCATACTTTGCCGCCAGATAGGAATTGTATAGAACCCCTCCTAGTATCAAGTGGTCCACCTTGTCATGGAGCACCTTCAGGGGGCCGAGCTTTGTGTCATACTTGGCCCCGGCCACCACGGCCAGAAATGGCCTGTCAGGTTCAAAGAGCCTGTGGAGGTTTTGCAGCTCTTTTTGAACCAGGAGCCCTGCATATGAAGGTAAAAGTTTGGCCACATCGTAAGTGGAAGCATGCGGCCTCCAGGAGCCAAAGGCGTCATAGACATAGATATCGGCAAGTGAGGCCAGCTCTTTGGCAAACTCCTCCCTCTCTTTTCCTTTCGACTCCTCCCCCCTAAACCACCTGGTATTGGGCAGATAGATCATATTGATTTTACCCGCCTTAAGCTCTTCAATGGCCTCTCTGATGGACTCATCAATGTGAAGGATCCCATAGTCTGGATCTATGGGAAATTCCGGCACATGGATATTTATGGAGAGGACTTCACGGAGATATTCAACGATGGGAATTACAGATGTTTCTTCATTGCATGCAATTTTTCCCGTTTTTTTGTCCCTAGGCCTTCCCACATGGGTCATTACGATAGGCCTTCCACCCCTTTCCACGATCCCATAAAGGGTCCCAAACGTTACATCAATACGGAAATAGTCTTTTATGCCCCCTTTTTTGACCACATTGTGATCTGTCCTAATTAGGACCACCTTTCCCTTCATGTCAGCGTCCTGCATGAGTCTGAGCCGGGGATCCAACCGTCCGCCTGCCACGCTCCCACCTCCTTTAGCACTGGTTTTTACCGCATTTTTATAAGTTTTTTGCTAAGGTTAAGCCTGTTGCCATATTATTTCAAGCTGAATTTGCGAACTCATCAGGGCCTTATGCCTCATACACAACAAGACGACCGTACCCGCAAAAAGATCTTGATCATGCGTCCCGGCGCACTCGGAGACACCCTAATGCTTGCCCCTGCCCTTAAGTCACTCACAAGCACCCAACTGGTTATGGTGGCAGGAAGGAAGCCGGGATTGGATTTTTTGGCCTCTGTGGCCCACCGCCTTTTTGACATGGAAAGGGCCCCCTGGCACATGGTGTTTACCCCCCGATCAGCTCCTGCGCCGCCGGTCGACACCTCTCCTGATCTTATTGTATGCTTTCTTTCAGATCCAGAAGGAGTAGTAAAGTCCAATTTGAAGGCTTGGTATCCAGAGGCCACAGTGCGCCTTTACCCTTCCCTTCCAAGGCCTGAGCGAAAGCTTCACGCCTCACTCCATGTAGCACTCTGTTTGAAGGATTCGGGTCTTCCCCTCAAACCAGAGGTAGTCCACAAGCGGGCAATGGACAGTCCGGTGTTGGGTTTCCAAGGGGATGAGG
>JAMOVZ010000321.1 GCA_027061865.1 Desulfobacterales bacterium | reverse complement strand
ATGAATTGGATCAAAGGTTCCGCCCAATACGCCTATCCTTATTGGCCTATTACTCATGTCCTTATCTGGCCCTGACCATAGACCACGAACTTGGTGGTGGTGAGTTCTTGGAGGCCCATGGGACCAAAGGCGTGAAGCTTGGAGGTGCTGATCCCTATCTCCGCTCCCAGGCCCAACTGGTTCCCATCGTTGAAGCGGGTGGAGGCGTTGACCAGCACCACTGAGGAATCCACCCGGCTGAGAAACTCCTGGGCCCTTCCATAGTGCTCTGTGATGATTGACTCGGTGTGGTTGGATCCATATGTCTCGATATGCCCTATGGCCTCATCCATGCTGGCTACCACCTTTACGGACAAGATTAAGTCCAGGTATTCCTCGGACCAGTCCGATTCCTGAGCAGCCTTGACTCCTTCAACGATCTGCAGGGTCTTTGGACAGCCCCGGATTTCCACTCCCGCCTCACTTAAGCGCTCCACCATGGGAGGAAGGAAACCGGGGGCCACCTTTTCGTGGACCAACATGGTTTCCATGGCATTGCAGACCCCTGGCCTTTGCACCTTGGCATTGAAACATATCTCCTCTGCCATGGCTAGGTCCGCGCCTTCATCCACGTAGACGTGACACACTCCTTTATAGTGCTTGAGCACGGGAATCCGCGAATTTTCTGCCACAAAGCGGATTAGCCCTTCACCACCCCGCGGGATAATTAGGTCCACATGCTGGTCGAGCTCTAGCAAGAGGTTTACGGCCCGGCGCTCAGTTGAAGGGATCAATTGCACAGCCTCGCCCGGCAGCCCCGCCTCCTCTATGGCCTCCACCAGGATGCGGACAAGGGCCATATTGGAATTGATTGCCTCTGAGCCTCCTTTGAGAATCACGGCATTTCCCGATTTCAAACAAAGCCCTGCCGCATCAACCGTCACATTGGGCCTTGACTCATAAATAAAGCCGATCACACCCAAAGGGATACGCATTCTCCCCACCATCAGCCCGTTCGGCCTTTTATAAATCCTTGCAATCTCTCCCACTGGATCAGGCAACATGGCCACCTCTTCCAAGCCTTGGGCCATAGACTGGATCAAGGCCTCTGTGAGAGTGAGCCTCTCCACCATTGCACCAGTGAGGCCTTGGCCCCGGGCCGCTTCCAGGTCTTTTTGGTTTTCTTCAAGAAGTTGAGCGCTTCTATGGACAAGGGCTTTGGCCATTAGCCTGAGTGCAGTATCTTTTTTGGTTCGTCCTGCTGTTCGCAAGAGTTGGGATGCCTTTTTTGCCCTCTCTCCCATTTGATGGATCAATTCCTCAAGCGGCATGTCTCCTCTTCTCCTTCTATTTGCTCCATCAACACGAGGTTGTCCCGGTGGATCACCTCGTCATCGTGTTTATAGCCCAAGATCTTTTCTATCTCAGAGCTTTTTGCACCCATGATTTTCTCTACATCTCCCGAAGGGTAAGCTGCCAGCCCAACTGCAACCCGCCTTCCTTCTCGGTTGAGGATCAAGACCGCATCCCCAACCCCGAATCGCCCTCTGACCCCGACTATTCCAGATGGCAGAAGAGATTTCCCCCTCTCAACTATGGCCTTCTCCGCCCCCTGGTCTATTATTATCTCTCCTTTGGGGGCTTTGGTAAAGGCGATCCAGTGCTTTCTGCTGCAAAGCGCCTTGGTGCGGGGCAGAAAAAGGGTGCCCTCTTGGGCACCTGAAAAGATCCTGGTCAATATTCCCCGTTTCAGTCCATTGGCAATGATTGTGGGCACCCCGCCCAGAGCCGCCTTCTGGGCCGCCTGTATCTTGCTTGCCATTCCCCCGGTGCCCAAAAATCCAGGTATGCAATTGGCGCAAGCCCTTATGCGCGAATCCACCCTTTCAACCACTTGTATCAATCGGGCGTCCGGGCAGCTGCGGGGATCCTTGTCAAACAGCCCGTCTATGTCGGTCAGATTTATGAGAAGTTGGGCGTCTGTGAGGTTGACCACCATGGCGCTCAAGTTGTCGTTATCTCCAAACTTGATCTCATCCACCACAACGGTGTCGTTCTCATTGAAAATGGGAAGTATCCCCCAGGAAAGCAAGGTGAGCACGGTGTTCCTGGCATTCAGATAACGCCTTCGGTGATTGAAGTCATCGCGAGTAATGAGAAGTTGGGCCACCTTTTTGCGATACCGGGCAAAGGCCTCTTCATAGGCCATCATGAGGCTAGGTTGTCCCACGGCGGCCAAGGCCTGCTGCTCGGATATGGACTGAGGCCTCGAGGAAATTCCAACCTTCTTTAAGCCAGAGGCGATGGCACCAGATGAAACCACTATGACCTGCAATCCCTTTTCCATTAAAGAAGAAATATCAGAGGCCAAGCCCTCTATTACCGCAGAATTGAGGCCCTCTTTGGAAGTGAGCACGCCACTTCCCACCTTTACCACTATCCTTTTGACCTCCTTTAAGATCTCTTCCCTGGACAAAGAGGCCGTATTTGAAGGAGTTGATTTCATTTAAACCGTTTTTTTAGCCAATCCTTGAACTGCTCCAGCCCATCTCCCTTGAGTGCTGAGACCGGAAGTGATTCTAATCCCATCTCTTTCAAGCGGCCCTGCACTAGGGCCAGGTCCCTACACTTGGCAGTGGAACAGAGATCCATTTTATTTATTAAGACCAGTTGGGTCTTTTTGAGTAAATCAGGATTGTACTTGTCCATCTCCTGGCGAAGCACCATAAAGTCTTCAAGGAGATCTCCTTTGGGCATGTATGTGATGTCAAGGACGTGGACCAGGACCTTTGTCCTCTCCACGTGGCGCAAGAATTGATGCCCAAGCCCTTTTCCCTCGCTTGCACCCTCTATGATACCGGGGATATCTGCCAGCACCAATGTGTTCCCTTCACCAACCTCTAAGACGCCAAGGTTTGGGACAAGGGTAGTGAAGGGGTAGTTTTCAATTTTTGGCTGTGCATTGGTGAGGTTGGCAAGCAGTGTGGATTTTCCCACATTGGGAAGGCCCACCAAACCAACATCGGCCAAAAACTTCAGCACAAGGCGCAGCCTCCGCTCCACTCCAGGGGTGCCAGGTTGTGCAATCCTGGGGGCCCGATTGGTGGGAGTGGCAAAGTGGGTATTGCCCTTGCCCCCTTTTCCGCCAGGGGCAACGAGCAGTTCCTGTCCTTCTTGGGTGAGATCAGCTAGTTTTTGATTGGTGCTCTCGTCGTATACGATGGTCCCTAGGGGTACTTCAAGGATGAGGTCATCGCCCTTTTTGCCTGTTTGGTTCTTTCCTTTGCCCGGGGCGCCGTTTTTTGCCCGGAAGTAAGTGCGATGGGCGTAGTCATAAAGGGTGTGGAGTGTTTTTGTGGCTTTCAGGATGACGTTTCCTCCGTCACCTCCGTCACCGCCATCAGGGCCTCCCTTGGGAATAAATCTCTCCCGCCTGAGGCTTACACAGCCCCTTCCCCCATCACCAGACCTTACGGTGATTACTACTTCGTCTAGGAAACGCATTCATTGACCGGAAGGGAGAAAAAGGGTGGGGCGAGGCCATCACGCGGCATATACGCTTACTTTTTTGCGGCTCTTTCCGAAACGCTCAAATGCCACCACACCATCTATCTTTGCAAAAATGGTGTAATCCTTCCCAAGCCCCACATTCTCTCCAGGATGGATCTTTGTGCCGCGCTGCCGCACAATGATGTTGCCTGCCTTGACCCGTTGGCCGGCAAATCTTTTTACACCGTACCTCTTTCCGGCGCTATCCCGGCCGTTCCTTGAGCTTCCACCTGCTTTTTTGTGTGCCATTTTATACCCTCGATCAAGATTCGATCTTTTCTATCCGTAAGAGGCTGAGGAGTTGGCGATGCCCCTTTTTCCTTCTGTAATTTTTTCGCCTCTTATATTTGAATACCACTATCTTCTTCCCTTTGCCCTGTCTGATGATCCTGGCCAAGACCTTGCTGCCTTCCAAAAAAGGCGTTCCCACCTTTACCTCTTGACCGTCAGATGCAAGGAGCACGGAATTGAGTTCCACCAAGTCGCCTTCTTCTCCTTCAAGCCTCTCCACCTCTATCTGGTCACCTGGTGAGATCCTATATTGTTTTCCTCCTGTTTGAATCACTGCATACATTTCATTTTTCTCCTAAAAGACAGAATCTCAGACTAAATCCTATAAATACTAATAGAGTCAGCTCTATAGGTCAACTCAAAAAACTCTCGCCCCTTTAAGGTATTACTAAAAAAATGGTGCCCCCGGCATGACTCGAACATGCGGCACCCAGATTAGGAATCTGGTGCTCTATCCACCTGAGCTACGGGGGCACTGAGATCCATAAAAAATTATGCAAATGGGGGCTTACAAGACAAACTGCCTTAAGGCCCTCCAACAGACAGAAACAGTGTAGCAAAAATGCTTTGAAAGTCAAATAGTTTTGCTGACGCCTGTTGAAATCCTTTCTTTAGAGTGCTAATATGTCGATATGATAAAAAATCCCAATAGGGTGGGGATGTAGCTCAGTTGGGAGAGCGGTACGTTCGCAACGTACAGGTCGGGGGTTCGAATCCCCTCATCTCCACCATTTCTATTGCCTTCAGGAAGAGATCTGGATGGATAGGAAAACCACAATAGAGCGTGATACCAGGGAGACACGGATCAGATTGACCTTAGACCTGGATGGCTCAGGCCAGGCACAAGTAGAGACGGGAATCCCTTTCCTAGACCATATGATAACCCTTATGGCCTCTCACGGCTTCATGGACCTGGAAATCCAGGCCAAGGGTGACATAGAAATTGATTACCACCACACGGTTGAAGACGTGGGTATATGCCTGGGAAGCGCTATCAGGGAGGCCTTGGGGAATCGTAGTGGGATCAGGCGGTTTGGTGAGGCCACGGTACCCATGGACGAGGCCCTTGCAAGGGTTGTCATAGACCTATCCAACCGTCCATTTCTTGCCTATGATGTGCCGTTGCAGAGGAGTGTGACAGGCGGTTTTGATATCAACTTGGCTGGTGAGTTTTTCAGGGCGGTGGTAAACCACTCCGGTATGACTCTTCATGTGGACCTTCTCAGAGGTGAAGACCCCCACCACGGTTGCGAGGCGGTGTTCAAGGCCTTTGGAAGGGCGCTGGATCAGGCAAGTGGGCTGGAATCCAGGCTTTCAGGCCATATTCCTTCCACAAAGGGGCTGCTTTGAATTAAGTGTTCATACCAATTGGATCAAAAAGATTAATGAGATTTCCAGACAAAAAAGCTCTGCCGCCGCTTTTACTGCTCCCTCTGCTCGTACTTTCATGTGCCAGATCCTCTACCAAGGCCGAGTTCTCCCCCCTGCCCGGACATATCAGGCGGGTGGCGGTGATGGAGTTGGTGCCTGCGCTCAATTCCAACGAAGCTCCCAGGCCCTTTAGGTCACCTTTTACCGGCGCTGTTTTTATGGCAGAGCCTGTTTCCCGCGATGTAACCCAAAAGATGACCTCTCTCCTCTACAGGGGCCTAGTTGAGAAGAAGGGAGCAGGAGACATTATCTTTATTCCTCCTGGGCAGACAAGGGGGGTGAGGGCTGCCATTTTGTCCCGGCTCCGGTCGGCGAAGGAGGGGAGGGTTTCCCAGGTTTCCACAGATGTGGCAAGGGAGGTGGGCCGGGCCCTCGGCGCCCAAGCAGTGCTAGGCGGTATTGTGTACAGGTGGAGAGAAAGAGTGGGAGGCCCCTATGGGGCTGAAAGGGGGGCCTCAGTGGGTTATGAGTTGTTTCTAATAGATGTTGACACGGGGAGGCTGTTGTGGAAGTGGCGGTTTGACAAGACCCAGCTGCCTCTTACGGAGAACTTGTTTGATGCAGAGACCTTTTTGGGGGCTGGTGGAAAGTGGATGACGGCCCTAGAGCTCGCCTCCCTGGGACTCGAAAAATTCTTCAACCAATTTCTCCTCTGGTGCGAGAAATGATGGTAATTCCTGCAATTGACCTTAAAGACGGAAGGTGTGTGAGGCTAAAACAGGGAATAATGTCCCAAGAGACCGTGTATTCAGAGATGCCCGAAGAGGTGGCTTCCAAGTGGGAAGAGGCGGGTGCTGAAAGGATCCATGTGGTGGACCTAAACGGCGCTATTGAGGGGAGGCCTGTAAACAGCGATGCAATTTCAAGGATAGTATCTGCAGTTTCCATACCCATTCAATTGGGTGGGGGAATAAGGGATATGGATACCATCAGGGCTTATTTGGATCTGGGGGTGAGTCAAGTGATCTTGGGCACTATTGCGGTTGAAAGCCCCGAACTGGTGGAAGAGGCCTGCCAGAAATTCCCTGGGAAGATAATGCTTGCAATTGATGCCAGAGGCGGGAGGATAGCCTCAAAGGGTTGGACCGAGCTTCAGTCATTGACCCCTGTCCAGCTTGCAAAGAGGTTTGATGGGGTGGGGCTTGAGGCTGTTATATACACGGATATATCGCGGGACGGGATGAAGACAGGCCCTAACCTGGAGGCCACCAGGGAGTTGGCCCGATCCCTTTCCACCCCTGTGATCGCTTCCGGTGGCGTGTCATCTTTAGAAGATATTGAGGCGGTTTTGGCACTCGAAGGAGTAGGGGTGATTGGGGTGATTACGGGCCGGGCTCTCTATGACGGAAGCCTGGACTTGGCCGAGGCCCTTGAGGTTGTCGAAAAAGCCAGGGGACCCCTGATTGATATTTGACAATTTTGAAAAATGTATTATACTGAAACTTTGCGTTTTGACAGACGGGGGCAGAGATGGCACTTCATGAACGTATCGTGGAAGACCTTAAAGAGGCCATGCGGTCCAAAGACCAGCTGAAGACCTCTTGCCTTAGGATGCTCAAGACATCAATCAAGAACAAACAAATAGAAAAGGGCGGGGAGCTGTCAGACGATGAGATCCTAGCTGTCATATCCTCTCTGATCAGGAAGGGCAAAGAGGCGGCAGAAGAATATAAAAAGGCGGGCCGCCAAGATCTGGCCGAAAAGGAAGAAAAAGAGCTGGAGGTTTTTTATGCTTATTTGCCTGAACAGTTGAGTGACGCGGAGATCGAAGAGGTAGTCAGAGATATAATAGCGGAATTATCTGCAAATGGGCCGAAAGATATGGGCAGGGTGATGAAGGCAGCCATGGCAAAGATGGCGGGTCAGGCCGAGGGCAAAAAGGTAAGCCAGATTGCCAAGAGGCTGCTTGGCTGATCATTCAAGTCAGGGATGCCAAATAATTATTTTCTGGTCTATAAAGCCCTGGGAATTCTTCCATGATCTTTGTTCCCGTTATTTGTCCAACCCGTAGAATCCATTGTGAGCGTCGACCTTCTTTGAACAGAAGGGATTTTGTTTTATAGAGGGTAGGCTGACAGGGGGGAGGCAATAGCGCCTGGTTATGTCTCCATTTCATGGTCATTCGGTAAAGGAGGAGATAAAGCGTGCCGCTGATATAGTGGAGCTTGTCTCCCAATACGTCCAGTTGAAAAAACGGGGACGAAATTACCTGGGACTTTGCCCGTTTCATTCAGAAAAAGAGCCGTCATTCACTGTAAGTCCTGAGAAACAAATATTCCACTGTTTTGGTTGCAAAAAGGGGGGCGATATCTTCGCCTTTTGGATGGCCTATCATGGAACAAGCTTCCTCGAGGCCGTAAAAGATCTGGCTGAGAGGTACAATATCCCTTTTGACGACACTTATTTGAGTTCGAGGGAGAAACAGATAGCGGCCAGGCGCCAATTGCTCTTTGAAGTAAACGAAAAGGCCTGTGAATATTTTTCCAATGCCTTTGCCCATAGAGACGTAGGGGAAGTTGCCAGGCGTTATCTTTCAAAAAGGGGGATCAGGGGCGAGGTTATCGAGGAATTTCGCCTTGGCTACAGCCCTGATTCCTGGGATGGACTTACCAAATACTTGGCCAAAGCTGGCCTCGATCTGGCAGTGGCTGCCACCTCGGGACTGTTGGTAGCAAAAAGGGGTGGCGGGTATTACGACCGGTTCAGGGGGCGGATCATG
>JAMOVZ010000320.1 GCA_027061865.1 Desulfobacterales bacterium | reverse complement strand
ACCCATTTTCATTCAGTAGTCTGATTGCCTCGCCGACCCCAGGGAGCAAAACAAACCTGGTCACATGGTTTATATATCCCATTTGTTCATTTATTGTCCCATCCCTGTCAATAAATACTGCAGGCCTCACTTCATCACCTCTTCCCTCAGCCTTACAAGTGATTTCCATACCTCGTCGGTTTTAATAGACAACATGCACTGAAAGTCAGTTGGACATACCCTCTTGAAGCAGGGGGCACAAGGGATCTGGTGTTTGATCACAATTGCCTTGGGGCTTCTAGGGCCTGTTGCCACAGGATCGGTTGAACCGAATATGGCTATTGTAGGCACACCAAGGGCAGCGGCTATGTGCATTAGGCCGGAATCGTTAGTTACAAAATAGTCGCAAAATGACAGTACTCCTACAGAGGCACGGAGAGATAGCCTGCCGCAAAAATTTGTGGCGTTGCTCTTCATTGACCTTAGAACAGTATTCCCAATTCCAATCTCCTTTTCACTTCCAAGGATTATAACGCTTGCCCCCCAGGTGTTTGCAGCACGGTCGGCCACCTCTGCAAACCGCTCTGCCGGCCACCTCTTGGCCTCCCCATAGATAGCCCCAGGCCCAATCCCAACAATCAGCTTATCATCCGGTATCCCTTCCCTTATTAACAATTCTCTTGCTCTTTCGGCCTGCCCTCTTGATATATACAGCTTGGGATCAGACTTGGTCACCGTCAGCCCAATTTCTTTCAAAATCTCCATATAGTATTCCACGTGGTGCCCCTTCGGCCCCCCGCCTTTCCTCCGTACTTTGTGGGTGAGCAACACCCCCCTGCCATCTGTATCGTAGCCCACGCGATACCTTATCCCACCCATAGCAGATAATAATGCAGCCTCAAATGCATTCTGAAAAAGTATTGCCAGATCAAATTTCTCTCGCCTTAGTACCCTGGCCGTTCCGACAATCCCCTTTAGACGAGAAAGGCCTCTGCCAGTTGAATTATAGGGCAAAAGAAGGTCTACTGCGGGGTGAGTCTCTAAAATATCCTTCACCCAGGGCCTGGCAAGCACGCTAAGCGAACTGGATGGGAAGTTAGACTTCAATGCCTCGAGGGCAGGCAATGCCATGATTACATCCCCAATCCAGTTGGGCATCCGCACCAGGATCTTCTTTATCTCCACTCCACTAAATGCCATAGGCCCGATTAATAGCCTTTTCAATAAGGTCGAAAAACCTTATTTCCTTCTCTATTTCAATCGCAATCACGAGACAGCCAAACGGGATATCACTTTGAAATTCACTCCCAATTCTTATCCAGTCCTTTTCCGTGGTAAGAAGCATTTCCGCCCCCGAGGCCTTTGCCTCTCTTGCCAAAGCCTCTATTTCGTCTCTCTGATAGACATGGTGGTCCGGAAAGCGTGTAAATCTTAAAACCCTGGCTCCCAACAAGGCCAAGGTATTTTGAAAGCTAGTTGGATTCCCTATCCCTGCAAAGGCTGCCACCTTTTTCCCGCTCATACAGCTGGGATCAAAGCTTGCTTGGGATACGGGAAATATCAGCTTCTCGGGCCTATGGATCGATTTGAACATTGGAGTAGCAGGAAATTTTCCTGCCAATTCCCTTTCTATCCTTTGGCAAGTCCCATCTTCAATAAAGCGGCTCAGAACAAGGGCATGAGCCCTTGTGAGCAAAGAGGGAGGCTCCCTCAAGGTACCCAGTGGCAGAAGATGGCCGTTTCCAAAGGGCATTGAAGCATCCAAGAGCACAATGTCAAGGTCCCGCTTCAAGCCTAAGTGCTGGAATCCGTCATCTAGAATAAAAAAATCCGATCCGAACTTTTTTGCGGCATATATTCCGCCAAGATACCTCTTGCGGGAAACCACTACTGCTACACCCGGCACCTTTTTTGCGATCAGATAAGGTTCATCACCGCACTCCTTCCATGATGCCTTGACCTGGTCCCCGTCGCTCACCTCTAGCACTTCTCCCCTATGCCGCCCCCCATAACCTCTCGAGAGCACGCAGACATTATAACCCTTGGCCTGTG
>JAMOVZ010000319.1 GCA_027061865.1 Desulfobacterales bacterium | reverse complement strand
GCCCCTACCTGGCGGCAGGTTTTCTCTTTGCTCTGGCGAGAGATAAGAAAACTCCACAAGCGAGCTATTGATGCTGGCTGGGGCCTTACCGGAAACCTTCTCAAGACGGAGTTAACTATTGATGAAGATTGGTTTGCGATGGGCTTCTCCACGCAAACTGCCGACGAGTCAGCGATTGATAGGATAACGGGCTTCCACCAGGTCAACATGATGGTGGTTTTCGACCAGGCCGGAGGGCTTTCCCACCTGTGGTGGAAGGCAGCAAAGGCAATGCTCACCGGTGTTATCAACAAATGGGTCGCCTTTGGTAACACGGCCATTTATAACTGCACCTTTCGCAAGATTTGTGAGGAGAAGGGCTATCCTGGACTGGGTAAGTGGGAGGTCCTTTCCATCACCGCATTTGATTCCCCCAACGTCAAGGCTAAGAAAATTGTGATTCCTGGCCTGGTAACCTGGGAGTGGGTTCAGGATCTCGCTGCCTTGGGAGAGGATGATCCTCTCTATCGAATCTATGTCCTTGCTGAATTTGTACCCCAAAGCGATCTACTACTTGTTATGCCAGAGTTGGTTGAGAAGGCTAGAGTCAGATGGGCGGGGGTGCCAGAGGCGGGCCGTGCTGTGGCCGGCCTGGATGTCGCAATGGGGGGACAGGATTGGTCTGTTTTTACCGTTCTCGACAGGGATTCAGGCCAGCTTTTGATGCTTAAGCGTATTCGAGGGAACCGCACCACCACTTTAGTGGATTCCGTCCTTACCTGGGCTAATCAGTTTAAGAATACCTTCCCTGGTTATTCCCTCGACGTGGTGACCGTGGACGCCATTGGTGTTGGAGCTGGTGTCTATGACCGCCTTGTAGAGAAAGCCCCTTCCTGGCTCGTCCCCATGCCCATTGTAGGTTCTGAGGCCCCTACAGACAAACGGAAGTTCTTGAACCGCAGGGCGGAGATGGGTTGGCAACTGAGGGAGGACTTCCAAAAAGGGAGGATTGCCCTTGCAATAAGAGATCAACGCATCGAAGGACTTGTTGACAAGTTCGCCCTTCAGGACCTTCTTGAGGAGCTTCCAAATGTCCCCTTCTCATACACCAAAGATGGGCGGATCAAGCTTGCTTCAAAGGAGGAGCTCAGATCTTTCTTTCAAAGATCACCTGACTGCTTCGATTCATTCCTCTACGCCAACACCGCCAGGCATCTGGTCGGAACTGTAGGGATTTCAGTAGTATCTATCACTCCAGAAAAATATGATCCTTTTGATGATCCAGAGTTGTGGGAGGAGGTTTAGCATGGTTTTCGGTTTACTCATCAGTTTAATGGTTATTCTTTTCTCCGTTCCTTTCTTCAATTTGAGTTTATCTTTCCAGGATTGTTTGTAATCGGCTTCATGCTCGATTGGAAACATATTTAGAAGGAGGTTAAATTATGTGGACTGTTTGGAATGACAAAGGAGAATTGGTTTCAACACACCAGCTAACGTTTTTGACTCAGCTAGATGATGTTCCGATAGCTTTAATCATTCGCCCTACTACAGGGGCTTTAATGTTTAAAGCTTTTCGTCAACGGAGTCGTCAAGTTTTAAGTAAAGCTGTATTTTATGAAGGGAAAACACTTTTTATTTCAGATGTAATTGCTGTTGGGAGACGTCTTGACATTAACGGGCACCCTGGGATTGTCTTTGCTGTGTGGAAGCGGGGATCGAGGAAAAAGATATGGTATGCGGGGATCGTCTCGGAAGCTCCCTTGGAGCAGATCAGGGATTACATAGAGGAGAGGCTTCTCTCTCCGACCTCTCCCCGCTGGCTTTATGATGTTCAGAACTTTTTACACCGTCTTTTAAATACAGAATAAGCGAAAAGGAGGCTTCGCAATGAAATTAATCGCAAAAACCCATTTCCACGCCGCCCACCGTCTCCACCATTTGGAGGAAGGGCATCCTTGTCGTAACCTTCACGGCCACACCTACCATCTTGAGGTTGAAGTGGAGGGAAGGGTTGGACCAAATGGGATGATCCTCGACTTCAAGCTATTGAAG
>JAMOVZ010000318.1 GCA_027061865.1 Desulfobacterales bacterium | reverse complement strand
ACGTGCATGAGGATGCGCCTGTAAGGTTTCTGGTTGTAGCTCACCTTCACCATGTAGACGGTGCAGTGCATGTCAAAAAGGCTGCATGCAAAGGATAGAGCGCTGCCCCACTGGCCAGCCCCTGTCTCTGTGGTGAGCTTGTTTACACCGGCCTTTTTGTTGTAGTAGGCCTGGGCAACAGCAGTATTTGGCTTGTGGCTCCCTGGAGGGCTTACCCCTTCATTCTTATAGTAAAGCCTTGCGGGAGTTCCCAGTGCCTTTTCAAGACGCCTTGCCCTGATTAGAGGGCTTGGGCGCCAGAGTTTGTAAATCTCTTTCACCTCTTCTGGGATTTCAATCCATCTTTCCTGACTCACCTCCTGCATTATCAGCTCGTCTGGGAATATGGGCTTTAGGTCGTCAGGAGTGACAGGCTGACCAGTCTGTGGATTTAGGGGTGGAGCCAAAGGCTCTGGCAAATCTGGAAGAACATTGTACCAGGCCTGGGGCAGTTCTTTTTCGTCCAGTAAGATTTTGTAACTGTCTGCCATTTTGTTTGGTTCTCCTTATGCGTTGATCTTAGGCTTATTAAAATATGTAAATGAGTTTAAACCACACGTTTTGAAGCTCTGGGCCATTTTTCACTGCAAACTCATGGGAATACCTGAGGGTAGCCATGAAGTTCTTGTTCTGATACATGATCCCTGGTCCAAGGGCCACTGCCCTTGATTTGTCATTCTCTATGTCTTTCAGGGCATCCTTCAAGGGCTCTGGTAGCCCGCCTAGATCATCAAAATCGTCAGAGGTGGTCTGCTGATAGAAGTAACCGTTTATTCCAAGTCTGAGATAGTCGGTTATGCCCCAGGATACGTTAAAGTCACAGTGGAACTCCTGGCCAGGGTCCCTGTCCACACGGACTGGCGGGCCCGGCTCATAATCATCCTGGTGGGTGTTGAAGTCGTACATGAGCTTTATGGAGGTCTCAAGCTGTGGTAGTGGGAAGTATGTCACTGCCAGGACGGGCTCGAATGTCCAAAAGTTCCTGCCAACAGATGCGATGTTGCCCTTGTCTTCATTGTAGAGTGGAAAGTAGATGTCAACGGCTGAAACAGCCACATGGAGCCTTCCCTGGTCAAGGTGCCATCCAAGGAGCATTGGCGAGTAGATGACATAAAGGGCATTGAAGTCTGAGTAGTGCTTCTTAAGACTTGAGCCAACTGGTGCATTGAAGTCCATATCTTTGTTTAAAGCGCCAAAGAAGAAATGTTGACCATAGTTTGCACCAAAGAGCTTGTACTTGGAAATCCAAATGAGGCGGATGATGTCTCCTCCCACATCGGCATCGTCCAAGAGGTGGGTGTCATCCCCGTCATCGTCCTTCAGCTTGCCTGCGTGGCCATAGTAGGCATAGTTTATCAAAGTAAATCCTGGTGGGGGCATCATACCAACCATGAATGCCTCAGCGCCATTTGGATAAGCGTGGCCACCACCGGCAAAGGCTGCTGAAATGGACACGAATATCAAGAAAATCAAGCCTGCAAAAAAAGAAAAAACTCCTTGCCTCACAACCATTTTTTCCTCCCCTCGACATTATAAGTTTCATTTTTTTACACTATTCTGAATAGCCATTCAATATGATTCTTCATGAGAATTTGACGGAATTATGGAATTTTCCAAATAAAATTGGCATGAAAACATACTGAGATTGACAGCGTGGTGGAGGATAATTATTTTTTTAGCACCCTGGCATAAAGGGTGCTAATCTGTCATCCAAACTAATTGCCCCCGGGTAAACAAATCCAGTTTGAGGATTCAGTAATAAAATGAGTGAAAAGTTCTCCATATCCGAAAGGAAAAAGGAGATATTAAAGCAGGTTGTAAACTCATATATCGAGACTGCAGAGCCTGTTGGCTCCAGGGTCATAGCCAAGCGTTCATCCCTTGGCTTGAGCTCTGCAACCATCAGGAACTGCATGGCAGACCTTGAGGATGCCGGGCTGCTCTTTCAGCCTCACACCTCTGCTGGCAGGCTGCCAACCGAAGAGGGGCTCAA
>JAMOVZ010000317.1 GCA_027061865.1 Desulfobacterales bacterium | reverse complement strand
ATCACATTGTAAGTGATGGCCCCGAATGGACATACAGCCACACACGATCTGCAGCCAATACACAATGTATAATCAACTATCACGGCCTGGGTGTCTTCATCCCGTGACAAGGCCTTCGAAGGACAAACGTTCATACAAGGGGCATCATCACACTGCTGGCAGGATATCGGCACATAGACTCCTTCTGACTCCCATTTGACCACCTTGATTCGGCTCCTTGCCGGATTTGACACACCGTCGTGAACCACAGAGCACACCAGCTCGCACAACCGGCATCCAGTGCACTTTTCATGATCTATATACAGCACCTTTTTCATTGTCTGCTCCTCCTATGGCTTCTTTAGAGAAGATGGGAAGGCTCGTTGTCGAGGCCGAGCCTTTTCAGGGTTTTAGGGGTGGGCACACCGTTCTTGTCCCACCCGTGGTGTTGATAAAATTCGTCTATCATCTTTTCGAATTTCTCTCTGTCTATCTTTGAGCCGATAACATCCGGGGCCCCCCTTCTGCAAGGCTCATCAAAATAACGATGGTTCAAGGTGTCGCCCTTCTTGGGGTCACGCCTCTTGAGTCCTTCCCTAAGGTTGAAGAGCCTCTCGATATTGTTGCATCTTTCAGCAATCTCCCATAGCTCCTCTGGAGTAAACTCAAGGCCGGTATTGTAATAAATCACCTTGGGCCAATCCTCGAAATTAGGCAGTGTGGCGCCAAGAAACACAGTGTGGTACTTGCAGATTCCAAGGCAGTCAACCGCCATGTAACAGTTTTCCTGCCAAAAGACCTGCCAGGCCTTACCTTCGTATGAGGTATGCTCTGAGCTCAAGGGGCCTTCATAGGGAATAGGGGTGCTATAAATCTTCCGAAGCACCGGCTCAGGCAGGTGATAGAGGTCTATGGCTGGCCTGCTCCTTAAGTGATCCGATCCCCTGGAGGCCGTGGCAATGTTCAGTGCCAGGGCGGGAGTTGCCCTTTCGTCAGAGTGGAGGTTGTTCATTCCCTTGACCTGGATTAAGTAGTCAAAGGAGTTCTTGCCGATCTTTTCAGCCGCAGGGATACCTCCGTCAGCCAAAGTGTCGGCAAGCCAACCCTTGCGGTAGCAAATTCTCTCCACCATCTCTAGCAGCGCTTCGCTGTTGCCAAACCTTAAGTCAAGGCCGTCGGTCTCTTTGCTGGTGATAATCCCCAGCTCGTAGAGCTCCATCGCCCAGGATATCAGGCTGCCAGTTTCCAGGTTGTCCATCCCGAACTGGTTTACAAGATGATTCCCGGTCAGAAGCGTTTCCATGCTGTTGCAATCCGGCTCCCCGCAGAATGCCCCTTGGGATGTGTACTCAGGGCCTTCGTCATATCTTCCCGCATAAGGTCCAGAGGGAATTCTGTACTGGGCACGGCAGTGGACCATGCAGGCAAAGCACCCTGTCATGTGATAGGGCCCTATGGTCTCATTGCAGACTTCGTCTATGGCCTCAGGCTCAATCTCATCGGCCTCCTCCATTTGATTGTACTGAAAGTTCCTGCACCTGATCCCTCCCCATGAATTGGTTGCCCCCCAGATAAAGGGAGTGCCTAGCGCCCCTTGAGTCTGGTTGACCTTGGCAGTAGTAATCTGCTCTATAAATTGCTTGTTGTATTCCAGTGCCTCAACGGGATGGGCTATCTTTATATCAAGAGTGCCCCTTACTGCTATGGCCTTCAAATTCTTTGAGCCCATCACACATCCAATTCCCGTCCTGCCCCCTGAATTCTTTATGCCGGTCATGACGTTTGCAAATCTCACCAGGTTTTCACCGGCAGGCCCGATTACGGCACACTTTATATCTTCATCGCCAAGGGCCTCACGGATCGCCCACTGGGTCTCGGTGGTGGTCTTTCCCCAAAGGAAATCCGCATCCCTGATCTCGATCTCGCCATTATGTATCCAGATATAAACGGGTTTGTCTGCCTTACCCTTGATAACCAGATGATGGAAACCGGCCCAGGCAAGCTCTGGGGCAAAAAATCCGCCCATATTGGTGCTCCCAAGCAAGCCGGTAAGAGGCGACTTGGCCATAAA
>JAMOVZ010000316.1 GCA_027061865.1 Desulfobacterales bacterium | reverse complement strand
CCAGCCCACATGATCTCTTAAAAAGGTCAGCAGATGGAGTACTTCCACCTCTCCTTGGTAATCAGGCTCCTCATCCATGAAGAGATTTATAGTGTTTCGCTTTTCAGGGTCGTTGCGCATCAAGAGGTTTGCTCTGGCCAGGGTGTTGTAACACATGGAGCAGAGGGTAACGACCATGTCATTTCCCTGCTCCTTTACCCGGATGAGGTCTCTTACAGGGGCCACCTGATGGATCAAATCGTCCTCGGCCAAGGAGTGGACAGCACCACAACAATTCCACCTAGGCAATTCTTCCAGTTCCACCCCAAGGGCGGCCATTGCCGCAATGGCCGATTGGTCCAAGTTCCTGGCCTTGCTCTTTAGTGTACAGCCTGGGTAATAACTAACCTTCATTATCCCTTCCTTGAGGGCTTGGGCCCTAACTGGTGAATTTCCGAAAGGCGGCCACCAGTGCTATTTGCGGGCACTCTTTAATAGTCTCCGATGGAATATCCGCAAGCTTGACAAAGTCTTCATTTCTTCGAAGAACCAGGAGCCGCAGGGCCTCCATGATCTTGGGAATGTCCAGCCCCCGAGGACACAAGACCTGGCAGGAATGGCATGCTGCACATACCCAGCAGGTGTTAAGGGCTTCAATCTCTTCGGCTCTGCCAAGCTGGGCCAGGCGAATGAGCCTCCGGGGAGAGACATCCATTTCATTGCACATGGGGCAGGCCCCGGCACAAGTGCCACATTGAAAGCACATGTGCACCTTTTGGCCGCTTATCTTTTCCAAGGTTTCAAGAAATTCCCTGTCAATGGTCTTGTTGGATATCTTTTTTGCCACTTTTTATTGCTCCCTCTCCTTAGTCTGTCTCCTATACTAGGGGGAATTTTAATTGTCAATACAGAGATCCCCTTAAGATAGTTCCTTTTTTCACGAAAGGAGGCAAGATATTTTTTCTCTAGTCTTTGAGGGTTAGAAGGACCTATTTTTTGCTTGACAATCCAATCACAGTTTGTCTATAGGTCTGCTTCAACAAACTCCGGGGGAATGATTTAACGATTTTGAAGAGTTAGGCATTTTTTAACTTTAGCAGGGCATATTTAGAAAATTTTACAAAGAGACATTTCCGATTCGGCTTATAAAGAGATGGATTTGATTGAGAAGATCATAGAGAAAAAGCCCGCCATAGTGAAAAGATGGCTTGATGTGTTGGTGGAGACTTATCCAGAGGATTCCCGGGTTTTCTTTAAAAAAGAAACAGACCAATTCGCCAACCCGGTGGGGTTTACATTCTCCAAGGAGCTTGAAAGCCTTGTGGAATATGTTGTAAGGGGCAACCTCGGCGAGGAAGCTTCCAAGGGCCTGGACCGTATTATCAGGATCAGGGCGGTGCAGGATTTCAGCCCTTCGGAGGCCGTCAAGTTTGTATTCCAGCTGAAAGGGATTATTAGGGATGTGCTGGGGAAAAGAGGCTCCTTAGAAGGATTTGCCGGTGAATTGGAACTCGTTGACAAAAATATTGACAAGGCCGGACTGCTTGCCTTTGATATATATTCCATGTGCAGGGAACGGATTTACGAGTTGAGGGTAGGAGAGGTACGTAGAGAAGTAGGGCGTCTGCTTGAGCGAGCCAATTTGCTGTGCCAGGCCGCTCAACAGTAAGCAGGATCTCAATGGATGACAACCTGGATAGCCTTTATGGAAGCGAGGTAGGGGTTCATGAATTTCATAATTAGCATCCTTTTTTCAGGGATCGTGGTCTCAGTGCTGGTGCTTATTCCATGGGTTGGAGTGGCAGCCTTTGACCTGCGGTTTCTTTTTGGAGTGGTAGTCCCTTACTTGGCCATGGCGGTGTTCTTCATCGGCATGGTTGCCAGAGTAATAGGATGGGGCCGGTCTCCCGTCCCTTTCAGGATACCTACAACGGCGGGTCAGCAGTTTTCTCTGCCATGGATAAAGTATAGCAAGATTGAAAGCCCCAAGGGTAACGGCGGGGTTATCATTAGGATGCTCTTTGAGGTGCTGCTGTTCCGGTCCCTTTTCAGGAACACGCGGCTGGAGTACAGGCGGCTGGCCAACGGGCCGAAACTGGATTATGAGTGGGAAAAATGGCTGTGGCTGGCGGCCTTGATGTTTCACTATTCATTTTTGGTGATCTTTTTGCGCCATTTCCGCTTCTTCATGGAGCCCATTCCTGGTTTTGTGCATATTCTGGAAAAGTTGGACGGATTCTTGCAGTTGGGTGTGCTGCCTGTAAGTGGCCTAAATGTCCCCTCAGTGTTTTTGACTGACATGCTCTTGATGTTGGCACTCACCTACTTGTTCCTGAGACGTATCTATATTCCCCAGACAAGGTATATTTCGCTCCCCGCAGACTACTTCCCACTATTCTTGATTCTGGCGCTGGGATTGACGGGCATCCTTATGCGATACTTCATCCGTGTTGATATCACAGCGGTAAAGACTCTTGCCCTCGGGCTTTTCACCTTCAAGCCGACGGTGCCCGAGGGAATAGGAGTGATATTTTTTATCCACCTCTTTCTGATTAGCATGCTGATTGCCTACTTTCCTTTTAGCAAGCTGGTTCACATGGCTGGAGTCTTCCTCAGCCCTACGAGGAATCTGGCCAATAACAGCAGAATGAAGAGGCACATAAATCCATGGGATTACCCGGTAAAGGTCCACACCTATGAGGAATACGAGGAAGAGTTCAGGGAATTGATGATACAGGCAGGTCTTCCTGTAGAAAAACAGCCTGAAAAAGTCGAAGAACAGTCAGAAGAGACAGGAGAAAAGGAGTAGCTCAATGGCTCAGACGCCCAAACCAGAAGAGTTGGCAAAAATTGAGCATTCTCCACCCTTGATGGAAGGGTGGATGGACCGTCCCGTCGAGATACGGGAAGGATTTTATTGCTATGGCGCGAAGGGGAAAAATTTGGCTGCCGTGGGCATGCCCAACCCTAGGGATTGGAATCCTGCTGACGAGGATTGGAAGCTGCCAGAAGATTGGAAAGAGATCGTGCTGGATGGGTTTAAGGACCGGCTGGATCGATTTCGAAGCTTCAAGCTTTTTATGGACATTTGCGTTCGCTGCGGCGCATGTGCAGACAAGTGCCATTTTTTTATAGGTTCTGGGGATCCCAAGAATATGCCGGTCCTGAGGGCCGAGCTTTTCCGCTCGGTCTACCGCAAGAGGTTCACCACTGCGGGGAAGCTGTTTGGCAAGCTGGCAGGGGCGCGTGACCTGGAATATAATGTGCTTAAAGAATGGTGGTACTACCTTTATCAATGCACCGAGTGCAGGCGTTGTTCGCTTTTCTGCCCCTATGGGATAGACACGGCTGAGATCACAATCATTGGCAGAGAGCTTACAAACCTCCTGGGGCTTAATACCGACTGGATTCAGGCCCCAGTTGCAAATTGCTATCGTACTGGTAACCACTTGGGCATTCAACCGCATGCTTATAAGGATATGATCGACTTCTTCGTAGATGAAATAGAGGAAGTAACCGGTGTGCGAGTGAATCCCAGTTTCAACCGCAAAGGTGCTGAGATCCTATTTATCACGCCCTCAGGCGATGTGTTTGCAGACCCCGGAACCTATACGGCCATGGGTTACCTCATGCTTTTTCACTACTTGGAGAGTATGGGGCTCGATATCACATGGAGCACCTATGCCTCAGAGGGAGGTAATTTTGGCTTTTTCACATCCCATGAGATGGCAAAGCGGCTGAATGCCAAGATGTATGCAGAGGCCAAGCGCCTGGGGGTCAAATGGATACTAGGGGGTGAGTGTGGCCACATGTGGCGCGTGGTGCACCAGTATATGGACACATTTAACGGCCCCCCTGACTTCTTGGAGGAACCTGTCTCGCCTATAACCGGCACCAAGTTTGAAAACGCCAAAGGCACCAAAATGGTGCACATAACTGAATTTACGGCAGATCTTATCAAGCATAATAAGCTTAAATTGGATCCCAGCAGAAACGATAACTTGGTTTTGACTTACCATGATTCCTGCAACACGGCGAGGGGAATGGGAATCTTTGAAGAGCCCCGCTATGTGATAAAGAATGTCTGCAACAATTTCTATGAAATGCCTTCTGGCACCATCCGCGAGCAGACTTTTTGTTGCGGGAGCGGCGCTGGGTTGAACGCCGGCGAGAATATGGAGCTCAGAATGAGAGGCGGTCTCCCCAGGGCCAATGCCGTCCAGCATGTGCACGAAAAGCACGGAGTGAACATGATGGCTTGTATCTGCGCCATTGACAGGGCGGCGCTGACTACATTGATGGAATATTGGGTCCCGGAAGTTCAGATATGCGGTGTGCACGAGCTTGTGGGCAATGCCTTGATTTTGGATGGCGAAAAGGACAGGACCACTGACCTGCGGGGTGAACCACTTCCCGGAATGGAAGACATGGAGGAAGAAGAGGATGTATGACGGCGGCAAGATCATAGTCGGACTCATAATCGGCCTGGGGCTTCTGCTCTCACCCTTTTTGTATAACGCAGGCAAGGCCACCAAGGCCCCTGAGCCGCAACTTACCCCCAAAGCAAAAGAGGCCAAGGTGTGCGTGGCAAATACAAACTTTATGACCACAAAGCATATGCAGCTGTTGGACAGGTGGCGTGACGAGGTTGTACGGGAGGGAAAACGCTACTATAAGTCACCTGAAGGGAAGGTTTACTACAAAAGTCTGCAGGTCACATGCCTCCGCTGTCATTCCAATAAGACCAAGTTTTGCGACGAGTGTCACAATTACATGGGAGTGGAACCATTTTGTTGGGAGTGTCATATAGCACCAAAGGAGAAAGAGTGATGGGTGTTAGTCGTAGGAAATTCCTGAAAATATCCGGGCTTTCTGTCCTGTTGGGACTTGGCGGAAAGGCCGCCTTTGAGCTGTTAGCCCCCGGGAGCATTGATGCGGCCATGGAGCCTGCCCCCATTGGGGAGGGCAAGCGCTGGGCCATGGTGATAGATGCCAAAAAGTGCCTTGAAAAACAAGAGAAAGACGGGTGCAAGGAATGTATTGACATATGCCACAGGATCCACAATGTTCCCAACTTCGGCAACCCCAAAGAAGAGATAAAGTGGATCTGGAAGGAGACATATGAACACACTTTCCCCAGCAGGCACAATGACTATGTGAGCGAAGATGTGCACGGGAAACCATTTATATTATTGTGCAACCATTGCACCAATCCGCCGTGTGTCCGGGTGTGTCCCACCAAGGCCACTTGGAAGCGACCTGACGGTGTGGTCATGATGGACCAACACCGCTGTATTGGCTGCAGGTTCTGCATGGCGGGCTGCCCTTATGGATCAAGGAGCTTTAACTGGGGTGATTCCAGGGAGGCCCCAAAGGAATTGAATCCAGACTTTCCCACCAACATGGAGTATCCTACACGATCCAAGGGTGTGGTAGAAAAGTGTACCTTTTGCGCTGAACGCCTGGCTAAGGGGCAGATCCCGGCATGCGTGGAGGCGTGCGCCAAGATAAAGGTGAATGCTCTTCACTTTGGCGACTTGGCCGACGAGGAGTCAGAGGTGAGGGAGCTGTTGAGGCATCATTATGCCATCAGGAGGAAGCCGGAACTCGGCACTGAACCCAATGTATTTTACTTGATATGAGGTGGTCATGCTTGAGAGGGCATTAAGTGGAAGTCAGAGGTATTGGAGCTGGTTAATATTTCTTTTGGTGCTCATGGCCATTGGATTTGCCTGCTATCTTTACCAATTCAAGGTGGGCTTGAAGGTTACGGGCATGAGCAGGGATGTGTCCTGGGGATTTTATATTGCCCAGTTCACCTACCTGGTTGGAGTGGCAGCATCCGGTGTCATGGTGGTATTGCCATATTATTTTCACAATTATAAGGCCTTTGGCCGGATCGCCGTACTGGGGGAATTTTTGGCCATTGCTGCCGTGACCATGTGCCTGCTATTTATCTTCGTTGACCTAGGCTATCCTAAAAGGATTATGAACGTGGTCATGCACCCAACTCCCAATTCAATCCTCTTCTGGGACATGATCGTCTTGAACGGATACCTGATCCTAAACATCCTGGTTGGGTGGAATGTCCTTGCGGCGGAACGCAAAGGAGTGCCTTACAGCAAATGGGTGAAAACCTTGGCCTACATCTCCATACCATGGGCATTCAGCATCCATACGGTAACGGCCTTTCTTTATGCGGGCCTTCCCGGCAGGCACTTTTGGCTTACTGCTATTATGGCTGCGAGATTTTTGGCATCCGCCTTTTGCTCAGGTCCTGCACTTTTGGTGCTGATCTGCCTGATTGTAAGAAAGGTCAGCCGCTTTGATCCTGGTAAGGAACAGTTAAGGACCCTAGGGGTGATTATCACCTACGCCATGATAATGAACGTATTTTTCTTCCTCCTTGAAGTGTTTACTGCATTTTACAGCGGAATACCTGGGCACAAGCATTCTTTTATTTATCTCTTTTCAGGGCTTGACGGGTATGGCAAGCTGGTGCCCTGGATGTGGACCTCGGTAGGGTTTGGCATCCTGGCCTTGATTTTGCTGATTGTCCCTGCAACCCGTAAAAAAGAGGATACGTTAGCAGTGGCCTGTGCAGCAGTCATTATCTCCACATGGATTGACAAGGGAATGGGACTTGTGGTTGGCGGTTTCATTCCCAATCCCTTTGAAAAGGTATTTGAATACTGGCCCACCACTCCGGAGATACTGATCACTATCGGTGTTTGGGCCACTGGATTTTTTATCCTCACCATTTTGTTCAAGATAGCGGTGTCGGTGAAAGAGGAGGTGGCTAGCTAGGGCTGTTTAGGCCTAAAAAGGCCGAAAAAAATAAAAGAAAAATGCTTGACACCCCTTCTCGGGCTCTGTTAATAACGCGGTGATCGTCTTCTAGGGGTTGGCAATAGAGAGGCGTAAAAGGGAAATTAAAAAATAATCTTAGGAGGATTTGTTACCATGGGATGGGAAGTAGAAGTTGATCAGGACAAATGTGAAGGTTGTGAGGAATGTGTGGAAGTTTGCCCTGTGGATGTCTATGAAATGCAGGACGGCAAATCTGTACCCGTTAATGCTGAAGAATGCTTGGGATGCGAGAGCTGTGTAGAGGTCTGCGAGGCGGAGGCCATTACTGTTACTGAGGTGTAACTGCTGTTTCATCCAAAAGGGCTGCGGCCACTAAAAGAGCCGTTCACTCAAGAGGTTATGTGAGTGAACGGCTCTTTTTTTCTGTTATCCGTGGAGAAAATTATGGGAAGGCCACTGATTGTTCAAATCTATGAAATCCAGGATCCTTGGGAGGCAGAGCAGTGTGTAGAGCTGGGTGTTGACCACGTTGGAAGTGTATTGCTGAATAGAGACAGGTGGAAGGACGCTAAGGTCAAGGAGGTGATTGAGGTTGTTCAAAGGGGGGGCGCAAAATCAAGCCTTATCCCCCTTTTTTCCGAACTCAGGCTCATCCTAGCCGCCCTAGACTATTACAGGCCCGATTTTGTGCATTTCTGTCAAACACTCACCACTGAACGGGGAGAACTGATAGATTTGGCCCCCCTCGTGAGCCTTCAGGAGGAGGTTAGAGCTAGATTTCCAGAGATCCGTGTTATCAGGTCAATTCCTGTCCCTCTATCTTCAAAGGCCAAAGGATTCCCCACCCTTGGGCTGGCCCGGCGATTCGAAGAAGTCACTGATATCTTTTTGACCGATACCACACTGGGGAAAGAGCCTGTGGAAGGGTTTATCGGGATTACAGGCGTGCTGCCTGATTTGGAGTTGGCTCGGCAGCTTGTGGAGCAAAGCAGCATACCGGTAATATTGGCAGGTGGCCTTTCTCCAGACAATGTGTTCGAGGCCTTAATCAAGGTAAGGGCGGCGGGTGCCGATAGTTGTACATGGACAAATCGTTTGGATTCTCAGGGCAGGCCCATCAGGTTTCAAAAGGATTTTGAGAGGGTAAAGAGGTTTGTCCAACAGGTCAGGCGGGCCGAGAAGGCCTTGGAGCCAGACAAATAATTTGGGAGCCTTCTAAATGGACATTGCCATTTCTTGTCCCCAATGTGGAGCCGACGTAGACCTGGAAGAAGATTCCCTGGTGTTTCGGTGTGAGTTTTGTGAGACCACCCTGAAGCCGACCGGTA
>JAMOVZ010000315.1 GCA_027061865.1 Desulfobacterales bacterium | reverse complement strand
GATGCCGATCAGGATCGGGGGCGTTAAGCCCTCCTTTCCTTCTTTGCCTTGCTTGACGGCATCCCTAATCTTTTGAGCTGTCTTTTCTGCATCTTTACTGAACCGAAGGCCATGTATTCCAGTAAAAGGGCTATTCAGCGCGGCCCTCCTTATGGATTCATCTTGTGAGGCAAGGAAGATAGGAAATGCCAAGTCAACTATCTTCAGCTTTTGTATCACTTTCAGTGTTGTGGTAAGGGGCACACTTGGGCCTATTACTGCAAAACTTGCCTCGTAACCCCCTACATGCCGCACAGATATGGAGGTGGGAGCCGAAAAGACGGAGGCGCATCCAATGTTTTGGAGCTCGGTCTCAAGCCAATGCGACTCTATCGAATCATCAGTTATAATCAGCGCTCTCAAGTCGGTCATCATGGCTGTCCAGCCCCTTGTTCATATGGGCAAGTCCTGCCCTGGAGCTATCTTTCCCAGTACTTCAGCCAGCACCCTGCTGAGTTGCTGAAGGTTGCAGGGTTTAGTCATATAGCCCTTTATCCTTTCCCGCACATTTTCATCTATGCCCTGGGGCCCGCTCTGCTCATATCCGGATACGATCACAATCCGCGCATCAGGATCCCTCTCCAATATCTGCTTTATACAAGAGATCCCATCTATCTCAGGCATATTCCTGTCCATTAACACAAGGTCGGGATGCCAAGTCTCATATTCCTCTACGGCCTCACTCCCCCTCTCAATGGCCTTGACCTTGTATCCGAGTTTCTGAATCATGCCGGTAAGGACATGTAGGATAGTTGCCTCATCGTCTACCACCATGATCTTCTCTCCATTTCCTCTGTGAATCGTACCGGCATGGCCTATCTCCTGGGGCTCTTTGCCGTCTGCATAAGGAAACTCGAGCGTAAATGTGGTCCCTACCCCTAGCTTTGATTCCACGGAGATCTTTCCTCCATGCTCATCTACAATTCCATGGACAGTAGTAAGCCCCAATCCAGTGCCTTTGCCAACTTCTTTGTCAGTGAAAAAGGGGTCAAAGATCCTCTCCAGGGTCTGCTTGTCCATTCCATGTCCAGTATCTGAGACTTTAACAAGAACTTTGTCACCCTCTTTCCAGGCCTTGACCTCGAGCCGCCCCCCCTGAGGCATGGCATCATGTGCGTTGGTAAAAAGATTCATGAACACCTGGCTCAAGAGGGCTTGATTCCCTTTAATGGTCAGCCCTGGCTCCAACTCCATGGAGATTTCAATGCTTTTGTCAAACAACTTCTCGATTATCCTGTATGTGTCCTGGATGGTTTCGGCCATATCCAAGGTGGACATGGTAAACTCATCCCTCAGCCTGGAGAAATGAAGCAGGCTGCGAATAAGCTCCACTCCCTTCTCGACAGAGGCCGTTATGTTTTCCACTGCCTCCCGTACATGCTGGTTCTCCCCTTCAACTATCTCCAAGTATTCCACGTTTCCAAGAATGGCTTGGAGTATGTTTCTGAAGTTATGGGCCACTCCGCCAGCAAGCCGTCCCACTGATTCCAGCTTTTGGGCATGAAGCATCCTCTTTTGCAACTCCTCTTGCTCTTGCTGGCTGCGTATGCGCTCTGTGACATCATCGTAAATCACCACCAGCTCGCCCGAGGGGAGTCTGCAGATATCATACTCCCGCCACCCGCTCCTCATGGGATCGCTATAGAAACAGGCGGGAATACGCCTGTAGGCCCCGGTCTCATACACCTCCCGGAACACCTCCAAGATCCCTAATTGTTGGAATCCAGGATAGACCTCACGGACACTTTTGCCCACCACCTCTTCCTTATAAAACCCTTCTATTTCCTGGGCCGCCCTGTTAACATCCACGATTATAAAATCGGAGCCTCCGAGTCCTTCCTGAAACACAATTACCCCGCTCCTCATGTTATCAAATATGGCCCTAAAGCGCTCTTCGCTGGTCTTCAGCCTTTCCTGGGCCTGCCTTAGGCTATAAGTCCTGCTCTCCACCATCCTCTCCAGGTTGGAGTACATGATGGCGTTCTCAATGGCAATGGCGGCAGGGCTGGCCAAAGCCATAAGCAGGTGAAGGTCCTCCTTTCTAAAGCTGTGCGGTTTTTCCAAGGAATCCACATAGATTGCCCCCCTTACCTGTCTCCTGCTTATAAGGGGGACACACATTACAGACCGGATCTTCATGGCCCTGATGCTGTCGGAGAGCTCTATTTTCTGGACCCGTTCTGTATCCACCATGGAGATAGGTTTCTGCTCTTGGATCACCTTTTGCACTATGCTTTTGCTGTACCTGAGAGGGGTGCTGTCCTGTGGGTGTCTAGAGCGGGAAATTATTTCCTTGATCTCCCCCTTGGCCTCATCCAGCAACAGGATGGCGCCCCGGTCGATGCGTTTGAGGCAATCAAAGAGTGAGCTCATCACGGTCTCAAGGATCTCATAGATGTCAAATGACTCCATCAGGGCCGTGGCGAGGCGGTAAATCACCTCGAAGTTCTTTATCTTGGTAAGGGGCCTGCCCTTAAGAACCTCCTCTTCCCCGAGCTCACCAACTATTTTCATTGAGAGGTCTTTTTGGACCAAGGTTCCTTCAAGTGAAAAATCCCTTTCCACCGACAGAAGGGTAGAGCCCAGGAGAATTGTGTCGCCTTCGTTTAATCTTTCCAGTTTTCCAGGAAGCAGTTTCACCCCATTCAAGTATGTGCCATTGGTGCTATGGAGATCTTCCACGTAGAACTCATTTCCCTGTCTGACGACCCTCAAGTGTCTTGCTGAGACGGAGCGGTCGTAAACCTGGAAATCGGCCTTTGGAGACCGGCCGATAATCATCACATCGGAATCAAGGCCGATTCCTTTGCCCTTGTCAGGACCGTCGATTACAAAAAGGCTGAGCATGGCGGCACCCTTCACTCATCTTTTTTGGGATTTTTCAATAAGTTCTTTCACGTGGCTTTTTAGGACAGCCATCTTCACAGGCTTGGAGAGCACCAGGTCGGCGTTTTTCTCTAAGGCCGCAGCCTCAGGCTCTTTCCCATATCCGGTGATGGCTATCACTGGAACCTCTGGCCTCCTCTGCTTTAGGGCAGTAACAATCCCTACTCCACTTACAAAAGGCATTACAATATCGGTAATTACAAGATCAAAATCTCCAATCTCTATCAGTTTCAGTCCCTCCAGCCCGTCTTCAGCAGTGAGCACTTTGTAGTTCATGTGCTCCAAGTGCTTTGTGATGGTCTTAAGGACCTCCTTGTCATCTTCGACTACCAATATTGTCTTCTCTTCCCGGGTTTCAGTCATTTGCCGCCTCCCTTGTCCTGGGACCCGTCCTTGCCTTGCTATTGCTGCCTCGCCCGCCGTAAAATTTGCAATTACCATACCGGCAACTCTTTTTGATGTCAAACATCCCTTGACCCACCCCTCAGGTTTGGATTAACTTTATCGGCACTGCTTCACCGGGGGGCTACATGGCTGTTTCAATTGGCAAGATATTGGATGAACAGGGGCTATGGGCCTCTTCACCCTGCAGGATAGATGCCGGAGGCACCTGGGACATAAAGGCCATGGCCTTGCCCTTTGCCCGCACCTCTCCTACCACAGTGAACATAGCAATTGACCTCAGGACCACCGTCCATATCTTTCCTTTTGACAAGGGATGGCTCAGGATCGAGGCAGAGGGGATAGGCAAGCCTCAGGTTTGCCCCTCAGATCAACCCCCATTAAAGGGTAGATTCGCATTAATTTATGCCCCTCTCTTGCACTTTGGAATTGATGGAGCGAGAGTGGTCATTAAATCCGAGGCACCGGTCAAAGCTGCTCTGGGAGGGTCGAGCACCGCCCTCGTAGCCCTCCTCAAGGCGATTTCCAAATGTTTGAGAAAGGCGGGGCGAAAGGCCCTTACGGGAAACCAGATCCTCGTGCTCGCCTATCACTTCGAAGACGCCATAAGCGGTGGCAATTGCGGGCTGCAGGACCACAGCGCAGCAGTCTTTGGGGGTGTTAATCAATGGATTTGGCATTACCAAGACCCCAAAACCCCATTTAAAAGAGTTAGGCTGCTGTCGCCCCAGGGAGAGAATAGGCTTTCTCAGCACCTCCTTGTCGCCTACACGGGCTCTCAGCACATCTCCTCCCGAATAAACAAAAAATGGATTAATGATTTCCTGGCAGGCCGCACAAGGGCAGGGTGGCTGGAGGTGAACAAGATTACCCACCGGCTGGCTGAAAGGATCAGAAGAGAGGACTGGAACGGGGCGGCTGCGTGCCTTAGAGAGGAGATGAGCATCAGGAAACGCATTACCCCGGAGGCCCTCACCAAAAACAGCTCACTCCTGATATCAGAGGCGGAGCCCCTTGGGTGTGGTGCCAGGTTTGCCGGAGCAGGGGCTGGAGGATGTGTGTGGGCCTTAGGAGAACCGGAAAAGATCAGAAGCCTTCAAAGCCGGTGGGCAAAGAGGCTCAAGAAGATGAATGGGCACTTATTGGACTGCGCCGTGGAGTGGAAAGGGGTAAGGTAGGCCTTAACTGCTAAGCTTTTCGTACACAGGACCCAGCTTTGCCGTCTTAAATATGGCCTCGAATTCCTCAAGCAAGGCGTTTGTGGCCTTCTCCACCATCAAGACATCACCTTCTGAGACCACACTCATATCCAGGCCATCGACGGCCTCTTTGAGTTTTTCAAACTGCTCAAGGAATTCTTGATTATCGTATTTATCGCCTATTGATTTATGGACGTCTATTATGGTTCCGATACAGTTCTTTACCCTTAAGCGGTACTTGTTTTCCTGGTCCATGTTTTCCGATTACGCCTTCCCCACCTCTTTTAAAGTTTCCATGAACACGCGGTAAAACTGCTCATGGTCTAAGAGGGCCCGTGAAAGAATGGGGGCCAATTTGTCAAGCTCCTTTTTATTTACCACAAGATTGGCGCTCATTGCAAATGCTTTCATATGGTCCATGCTCCTGAAACGGGTTCCAATGAGGACCAGGAAAATCTTTCTCCTGACAGACATGGGCAAGTGCTCAAGGTAGCGCAGGATCGGGCTCTGGATGATATCCATTGAGTCAAACCCATCGGCCAAGAACACCATGGGAAAGTGGTGAAAACGCATCTTGCTGAGGGCGTCCCTTGTATCTTTAGCCAGGACGACCCTGTAGCCCACTTTTTGGGCCGCCTCTTTTACCAATTGGGTGTCGGCTTCGTCCCCAATCATCAAGAGGGCCACCTTTTCCCCTTCGGCAATGGTAAGCTCCAGGACTTCGTCCACGTCACGGTATTCGTATCCCGGCGAAACCTTAACTGTTCCATTTGTTGAGCCGGCCTTCGAGGGCTCTTGCTCGGGAGATGGCCTCACAATAATCCGCTGTTTACATTTCGGGCATGCGATGGCCATCTTTTTATCCTTGGGAAGCTTTCCATCAGGGATGTTGAACCTGGCCTTGCACTGAGAACAGGTCACCTGCATATCTCTATCTCCCTCTATCTGTCTAAGTGTTTACCATACTCCTGATCTATGTCCAAGCCCTCGATGTCAGTTGTCTTCTCTCCCCTTGCAGCCTTGATGCTGTCTATGGCCCTTCCCACCTTGGCCTTGCGGGAACAATAGGTGAGAGCTGCCTTTTCCGTGATGCTCCCTTCCTTGTAAAGCTCTGAGATGGATTGGTCAAAGGTCATCATCCCAAAGGGCTGCCCTGCCTCGATTATCTCGTAAAAGGTCTTTCCTTCAGACTCTCCGTGAAGGATGGCATCCTTAACCCTTAGGCTTGTCCCCATGATCTCGAAAGCGGCCACCCTGCCTCCTCCCACCTTGGGAAGGAGTCTTTGGCACACCACCCATTTCAGGGTGTCGGCAAGCCGGATCCTGATCTGCCTTTCCTCCTCCTGGTCAAACATGCCCAGGATCCTGTTGATGGTTTGCCCGGCATCCACCGTATGAATGGTGCTGAGCACAAGATGACCGGTCTCAGCCGCCCTGATGCCGATCTCAACTGTCTCCCGGTCCCTCATCTCGCCCACAAGGATCACTTTAGGGGCCTGGCGGAGCGCGGCCCTTAGTCCAGTCGCAAAGTCCTTGAAATCAACTCCCAACTCCCTTTGGTTGAATGTGGCCTTCTTTTGGGAATGGATGTATTCCACGGGATCTTCGAGAGTCACTATATGAACAGCATGTTTTTCATTAATCTCATTCAAGAGTGCTGCAAGCGAGGTGGTCTTCCCGACGCCAGTGGCACCGGTGACCAGGATGATCCCATTCTTCTCTTCAGCCATCTTGTAAAATGTCTGAGGAAGGTTCAGTTCTTCAATTGTTGGGACTCTGTTTGCAAGCTGCCTCATCACGACTGAGTAGCATCCCTTTTGAGAAAAGACGTTCACGCGGAAGCGCGCCTTTCCTGCCAATTGATACGAAAGGTCACAGGAGCCCTCGGTCAAAAGGGTTTTTATCAGGCGCGGATCGTTATTTATTAAGTTGAGTGCAAAGATCTCGGCTTGAAAAGGCGTAATCTTTCCAATGGGCGGATTCAGTCCCACGGGTTTAAGCTCTCCAGAGCTTTCCACCTGAAAGGGTTTGTCCACAGTTATGTTGAAGTCAGAGACATTGTCATATGACTCCAACATCATTGTAAGGATGTAATCGATCTGCTGCTTCCGCATCTTTTCACTCCTTGGCAAATACTCAGATGTTTACTAGACCTCTGTAAAATCAGCAGGAGGCTTTTTGAGGAACGGTAAGAATCTCTGCTTTTCAATACACTTCATGTAGGCATCTTCAGGGCTGATGGTACGATTGTTGAGCAACTCCATTATTGAATCGTCAAGGGTCTGCATACCATACTTTTTACCGGTCTGAATCATCGAGGGAATTTGAAACGTTTTGCCTTCCCTGATTAGATTCCTCACCGCAGGGGTGGCTATCATTATCTCAAGGGCGGCAACCCGCCCACGCCTGTCTGTCCGCCTGAAAAGGGCCTGAGAGATGACAGCGCGAATCCCGTCTGCTAAGCTGCTTCGCACTTGCTCCTGCTGGTTTTCAGGGAAGACCTCAATTATCCTGTCGATGGTCTTGGCTGCCCCCATGGTGTGGAGGGTGGCAAAGACCAAGTGCCCCGTGTTACAGGCTTCCAGGGCTAAAGAGATGGTTTCCAGGTCCCTCATCTCGCCTACCATTATGATGTCAGGGTCCTCACGAAGGGCGCCGCGCAAGGCGGCTGCAAAGGAGCGGGTATGAAGCCCCACCTCCCTGTGGTTCACAATGGCCTTTTCGCTCTTGTGAACAAACTCAATTGGATCTTCTATGGTGAGGATATGCTCTTTTCTGCTGAGGTTGGCCTCATGGATAACGGCTGCAAGGGTTGTCGACTTACCACTTCCAGTGGGACCTGTGACCAGGACCAGCCCCCTGGGAAGGGTGGCCAGCCGCTTCACCACCGGTGGAAATCCAAGTTGGTCGCATGTCATGATGGAGGAAGGGATCTCACGGAATACCGCTCCAACTCCGTTTTTTTGCAGGAAAAAGTTCGCCCTGTATCTGGCCAGGCCCGGGATTTCATAGGCAAAATCCACATCTCCCGTCTCTTCAAATTCCTTTATCTTCTCCTCTGGGGCAATTTCATAAAGCATCGCCTTGAGGGTGTCGTTGTCCAGCACCTTGTACTTGACCCGCTCAATCTCGCCATCAATTCTAAGGACGGGTTGTTGACCTGCAACCAGGTGAAGGTCAGAGGCGCCCTTTTCGTTCATTAGCTTGAAAAAAGCATCTATTTGTGCCATCTCTTCCTCCCTTTTTCATTAAAAATTTTAGCGGGGAGATCGAGCCCCATAACCTGCTCTGTGCAACTGGCGTGCCATCCTTTTCAGCCCTACCCAGGGAAATCGGCCTAAAACCCCATTAGCTTTAGCATGAACTTCGTGTCTTCCCTCTCGGTTACCCTTGTTGACAGGGGTTAGGGTTTGGGTTAGGTTCCCCTAGTGCCCTTAGCTTCATGGACTCTTGATAGCAAATTCAGCTACAAAATGGCGAGTTCTTTTCAAAGGGTGCTGAAACAACATGGAGTTTCAAAACAGTTTTCTCGATGGGAGGTAAGAATGGAAAGAGCCAAGGTAACGATTGCAACGCTTCACCGGATGAAACAAGAGGGG